>CAJTNK010000021.1 GCA_910577885.1 uncultured Rikenella sp. | reverse complement strand
GACGAGCAGCTGTACCCGCGGGCGTTCCGCTTGGCCGAGTCAAATCCAGTCTTCGCGTGCCGAGCGGCACCCCGGGGCCGGGTTTGGGGCCAAAGGAATACTAATTTAAGGTCGCCACTTTCCTGGATGGCTGTAATTGGAGTACCGAATACAATAAATTAGCCCTGTTTTTCGTTCCCTCCAAAAAGGAGGGGGTGTTGTAACTGCATGTTATGAAAAATCGGATCCGGATTCTTTTTTTGTTCGTCTTGTGTCTGTGGCCGGTCGGGTCGGGGGCGGTGCAGCGCATACGGGCCAAACCGGTGCTCAAGGCCGATAAGGAGTATAATGCGATTCTGTTGCATGTGGCGCAGTATTTCGTGTTGACGATTCCCGACGACAGGACGATGGCGGATATCAAACATGCGGTTCGGTGTACGTTTGTGATTGCGCCGGACGGTGGGTTGAAACAGTTGGAGATCGTAAACGAGATGGATGATTGGCGGGACTTTTTTGAGTCGGCTGCGGCCCAGCGAACGGAAGCGTGGCTCCGGGATGCCGTTTTGGAGGGGATGGCGGGGGTGCCGCCGTTCGACATGAGTCAGATCCGGGCTGCCAAAGGGAACAAAAAACGGACGATCGTCTTTACGTTCGGTCGTTCGGGGGGGCAGGCGAATCGAAACTCTTTTATGGGTTTCAATACCGATGTTTTGGACGCTAACCTGAATCGGGCGATTGCGGAGCAGTTGCAGGCGGCTCGGGAGGGTAAGCCTATTGAGGAGACTCCGAAGCTGGGGATGACCCGCCATGAGGCGATGCGCCGTTATCTGAACGGCGAGAAGGCGTGGACAGATTTTACGGACGAGAATATCAAGTCTACGATGAAGCCGTTGATGAGTCCGTATCAGACGACTCCGCCGCCGGTTCTGCAGCAGCCTCAGCAACCGCTTCCGGTTCCGGCCGATTCGCTTCCGTTGCTCGATATCGCGATATCGTTGCAGTGATTTTTTTCGAGCCCTTTTGGGGGCTCTTTTTGTTTTCGGCGTTTAGTAGGTTTTTCTCTGCCGTCCGGGTGCCGCTCGGCACTCGAAGGTTGGGTTTTTCGTAGCAAATTTCTTTTCCGGATGGCCAATAAGACGCCCTTTGGGCGCGCCTGCCCGGCGTAAGGGCGGCCCGCGCGGCCTGAGCGCAGTTCCCGCATGTTGGGATAGTTCGACCCGCGCGCGATTGCTGGAGTAGGAACTTGGTCAAACAACATAAGTTGTTTGACCAAGTTCCGCCAGCGCGCGGACGAAGAATGGCTTGCAGAGAGAAAATCCGCGCGCCGCGCCTAAAGTAGCGAAATCGTTCAAACGCAAGGAGCGCGTTTGAACAGGATTTCGCTGGCGCGCGGACAAAGACCGTTGGCGGAGCAGGATGGCGGCGGAAGTGGTTTTCGAGGGGCCGGGCGGGAATTGGACAGTCAGTTGGGAAACTGCGGCCCTGTGGGCCGCGCGAGCCGCTGCCGGGGGGAGCGGCGGCTGTCATGGGAAGATCCCGAACGAGCTTCGGACGGGCCGAACTTTCTCCGCGAAAGGTTGGTAGCCGGGCTGCGCGAGAAACGAATGGCAAAAAAAGACGGAGTTACGGATTAAATGCGTATCTTTCGAAATGATAACGAGGAGTAGAAAAACTAACTAACACATACACAAACCAAGACAAAGAAAATGGCAAAAATCAATTTTGGTGGCGTGGAAGAGAGCGTGGTGACGCGCGAGGAGTTCCCGTTGAGCAAGGCAACCGAGATTCTGAAAGACGAAACGATTGCTGTGATCGGTTACGGCGTGCAGGGTCCGGGGCAGGCGATGAACCTGCGCGATAACGGGTTCAATGTGATTGTCGGGCAGCGCAAGGATTCCAAAACGTGGGATAAGGCGGTGGCTGATGGCTGGGTGCCGGGCAAGACGCTTTTCGAGATCGAAGAGGCTTGTCAGCGGGGGACGATTATTCAGTTCCTGCTGTCGGATGCCGGGCAGATCGCACTGTGGCCGACCGTGAAGAAACACTTGACGCCGGGGAAGGCATTGTATTTTTCGCACGGGTTCGGGATCACGTACAAGGAAAAAACCGGGATCGTGCCGCCGGCGGATGTGGATGTGATTCTCGTGGCGCCGAAGGGGTCGGGGACTTCGCTGCGGCGGATGTTCGTGGCCGGGCGGGGGTTGAACTCCAGCTTCGCCGTTTTCCAGGATGCTACGGGGCGGGCTAAGGATCGGGTGATCGCGCTCGGGATCGGGGTCGGTTCGGGCTACCTGTTCGAAACGGACTTCAAACGTGAGGTGTTCTCGGACTTGACCGGCGAACGCGGGACGCTCATGGGGGCGATTCAGGGGATCTTCGCGGCGCAGTACCAGGTGTTGCGCGAACATGGGCATACGCCGTCGGAAGCGTTCAACGAGACGATCGAGGAACTTACCCAGTCGTTGATGCCGCTGGTGGCGGAAAACGGGATGGACTGGATGTATGCCAACTGTTCGACTACGGCTCAGCGGGGGGCTTTGGACTGGTGGAAACCGTTCCGGGATGCGACGCTGCCGGTGTTCCAGAAGCTGTACAGCGAGGTGGCCAATGGGAACGAGGCTCAGCGTTCGATCGATTGCAACTCGAAGCCGGACTACCGCGAGGGGCTCGAAAACGAGCTCAAGGAGCTGCGTGAGAGCGAGATGTGGCAGGCGGGGGCTGTGGTGCGTCAGTTGCGGCCGGAAAATAACAAATAGGTTGGATGTGTACAGGTACCCGTATGTTTTGGGTGCTTGAATTCGGCCGATCGGGGGACTCTTTTGCAATAAAAAGAGCCCCCCGATCTTTTGCTTACTGAAGCAGTTGGTTGTTCGCTTGGATGGTCGTGGGTTTGTGGTCGCTGAGTCTGATGTCTGTTAACGACGGATTCCCCGAGCAGATCAACAGGTCAAGCGTTCGATTTCGACTCAGGTCCAATCGGGTTAGCTTATTGTTGCGGCAGTTCAATTCGCTGAGGGCGCTACACCGATCGACGTTCAATATCGTTAGTCGATTTCTGGTGCAGTTCAGTTTTTGCAATTGTGTACACGCGTTTAGGTCCAATCGGCTTAAGTGGTTTTCCGGACAGGATAACTGTTCCAGACTGAGACAGGATCCGAGGTCCAGCGCGGTCAGTCGGTTGAACGAGCAATCCAAGACGGTCAATGCTTTGCAACCGTTGACGTTCAGCGTTTTCAGCGGATTACCGGAACAAGCCAATTCATCCAATCGGGTCTGTCGACCGAGGTCCAGCGCGGTCAACCGGTTCTCCGAACAACCCAGTCCGATCAATCGTCTACACCGACTGAGGTCCAGGATGGTCAATTCGTTGCCGCTACAGAATAGATATTCCAGTTCAGGACAACGGTCGATATTTAGCGATTCAATCCGATTGTTCTCGCACTCCAACACATCTTTCAACCGTCTGTTTCGACTGAGATCCAGTTCGGAGAGTCGGTTGTCGGAGCAGTGCAGGGCGCCTAACCGTCTGCATCGACTCACATCCAAAACGCTCAGCCGATTGTTGTTACAGTCCAGAAACTCCAATCGACGGTTCCGGTTCAAGTCCAGTTCCGTCAGCCGGTTGTCGCTGCAATCCAGGTATTTTAACCGAGTGTTGCGACAGACATCCAATGCCGTTAAGTGATTCTGGCCGCAAATCAATGTGTCCAGTCGGGGGCAGTGGCTGACGTCCAAGCTCGTCAGTCGATTGTCGTAGCAGTCCAACAAGGTCAGTTTCGCGCAGTGGCTGACCTTCAGTTCTTTAAGCTCTGTGTTATGGCTGCAGTTCAGCTCCTTTAATCGAATGTTTCGACTTATGTCTAAGGTGGTCAATCGATTGTGTCCGCAATGCAACCGTTTTAATTTCGGCAGCTCGTAGATGTTCAGTTTGGTGAGCTTGTTTTTCCAACAATCCAACTCTTCCAGTTCGGTGCAATCGGACAGGATCAACGAAGTGTAAAAGTTTTTCGTTTGTCGGTGTTTCGGTCCGTGGTCGGTGGCACATTCGAACCGGGTGATGCGACTGTTCCGTTCCCCGTCGATCCGAACGTCGTAGCGTCCGAATGCTGCGTAGGAGTGCGAATAAACCGCCACTTCACAGCCGCGGCCCGGTCTCAGAGAACAGTGTCTCTCGACGGTTCCGTCGCCCCAATCGATTGTGCAGTAACCTTTGCCGCGGAATCGGAGTGCGGGAATGTTGTAACTGAGTTCAGTTGCGGTCTCCGTTTCATACTGCGCTGTGAGGGCTATGTGCCAATGTCTCATCCGGAGAGGGGTTAGAGTTCCGACAGCTCGAGCCATCGCATCGATTTGGCGTCGATCTCCTCGATCAGCGCGCCCACCCGCTCCGAACGGGCGATCAGCTCTTCGGTCGAGAGGGTGCCGCTGCTCAGCGACGCTTCGAGCTCCGCTTTCTCCGCCTCCAACTGCGGAATTTCGGCCTCCAGCTGCTCGAACTCGCGCTTCTCGTTGAATGATAACTTCCCCTTTACGCGCTCTTTCGGTTTTTCGGGTGCTGCGGCGGTCGATTTGACCGGCACAGGGGTTCGGACCGCCGCCGTGAGGGCCTCCTGCTCTTTGCGCCAGGTGCGGTAGTCGGTGTAGTTGCCCGGGAAATCCTTGATACGTCCCTCGCCCTCGAACACCAGCAGGTGGTCGGCCACCTTGTCCATGAAGTAGCGGTCGTGCGACACCACGATCAGGCAGCCGGAGAACGAGGCCAGGTACTCTTCCAGCACGTTGAGGGTGCGGATGTCGAGGTCGTTGGTCGGTTCGTCCAACACCAGGAAGTTCGGGTTCGACATCAGAATCGTGCAGAGGTAGAGCCTCCGCCGTTCGCCGCCGCTGAGCCGGGCCACGTAGTCGTACTGCGCCTGGGGCGAGAAGAGAAATCGGGTCAGCAGTTGCGAGGCGCTGATCTGGCGGCCGTCGCCGAGCGTCACGTGCTCGGCGATGGCGGTCACCGTGTCGATCACCCGCGTATCGGGGTCGAAGGTCATCCCCTGCTGGCTGTAGTAACCGAAACGGACCGTCGGGCCGATGTCGACGGTTCCGCTGTCGGCCGGTTCCAGCCCCAGCAGAATCCGTAGAAAGGTCGACTTGCCGGTTCCGTTGTCGCCCACGATTCCCAGCTTCTCATACCGGGCGAAGAGGTAGCTGAAGTCGTCCAGAATCACCCGTCGGTCGAACCGTTTGCAGAGATGGGAGACTTCGAAGATCTTCTTTCCGATATAGGTCTGCCGAACATCCAGCTGCACGCTCTCTTCGCTCCTCCGGACGCGGGCTTTTTCCCGGATCTCCTGAAACGCGTCGACCCGATACTTGGCCTTGCCGGACCGCGCCGAGGGGGTGCGGCGGATCCACTCCAGTTCGCGCCGGTAGAGGTTCCGTATCCGGTCCGTAGCGGCATCGGCGGCGGCCAGGCGCTCCTGCCGCTTTTCGAGGTAGTAGCTGTAGTTGCCCCGGTAGCTGTAGAGCTGCCGGTCGTCGATCTCGATGATTTGGTTGCAGACCCGGTCCAGGAAGTAGCGGTCGTGGGTCACCATCAGGAGGCTCATCCGCCGCCCGGCCAGGTACTCTTCGAGCCACTCGGTCATCTCCATGTCGAGGTGGTTCGTGGGTTCGTCGAGGATCAGCAGGTCGGGCTCGACGATCAGCGCGGCGGCCAGTGCCACCCGTTTCAACTGGCCGCCCGAGAGGGTCTCGACCGCTTGGTCGAGGTCCGTGATCCGCAGCCGGGTGAGGATCTCCTTGGCCCGCTGCTCGAACGCCCACGCCCCGAGGGCCTCCATGCCGGCCATTTCGCGTTCGATGGCCGCCGCGTCGCCCGAGGCCAGGGCCTGCTCATACCGCGCGATGGTCCGGACGGCTTCGTCCTGGCCGTGGAAGCAGGCTTCGAGGACGGTCAGACCGGCCGGAAACCGGGGATCCTGCTCCAGGTAACCGACCGTCAGGTCGCGTCGGAAGACGATCTCTCCGCTGTCGGCCTCGGTCCGTCCGGCGATGAGGTTCAGGAGGGTCGTTTTGCCGCTCCCGTTGGCGGCGATCAGCCCCAGCCGCTCGCCCTCGGAGAGGCTGAACGACAGCGACTCGAAGAGGGTGCGTTCGCCGAACGACTTGGTGAGACCGGAAACTTGCAGGTGGAGTGACATATGGCTTAGAGTTGCGGTATTTCGTTGATGAATCGGTAGGTGCGGGCGGTGCGGTCGATCTCGCAGCAGTAGTGCCGAAGGCCGTTGGTCACCACCAGATACGGCACGCCGAGTTGAATGTTGTAGCGGGCCACCTGGTTGAAGACCTCCTGGGTGATCTCCACCCCGGCGGCCTTGCACTCGACGACCAGTTGCGGCCGGGCCTGTTGCGAGTAGACGACGATGTCGGCCCGCAGAGACTGGCCGTCGATCCGCAGCGGCTGCTCCTGCATGATCCGGTAAGGGTCGACGCCGTGGGTGTCGGTCAGGAAGCGGATGAAGTGCTGCCGGACCCACTCTTCCGGGGTCAGAACCAGCCACTTGCGCCGCAGAGGATCCCACACCTCGGGCTTAGGCCCCGTGCGCCGCAGCCGGAGCTCGACGCGCGGGAGGTTCAACGGCGGATATTTGGTCGTCTCTGCCATACGCAAATGCAAAAATACAAATTAACGAAAATTTTCTAAATCCTTGAAAATGTGGCGTGGCCGGATGGAACTGTTCTCACTACCTTCGCTTCGCTCGTTTTGCTTTCGTATAGTTTGCCCAACCGTGCTTTGGGCCGGATAGAACTGTTCTCTTTGTGAACAAAGAGAACCAGAAAAACTTTCAAGGATGCTTACGCATCCTAACTCTATCTTGGTACAGTGTCTGCCGGCTGTGGGTCGGGGCAATGATGCGCTTTGGGGTTTTGCTTGCATTAAAGCGCATCATTGCTCCCGGCCCACGAACGAGCGGAGTACCTTGTGCCCCGGATGGCTTTAAAGTGCGACAGCACTTTCGAAAGTTCTTTGGGTCCCTTTCTTTCAAGAAAGGGACAGTACCCGCCAGTTGCTAAAGACCGATTGCACATTATACCGAAGTAGCGCGAGGAAACCGTAGGTAAAAGGTACAGTACCCTCCGGTTGCGAAAGAACGACTGCAAATTTCACCGAAGTAACGCGAGGTAAACGAAGGTAAAAAGAACAGTACCCTCCCGTTACCTATTTTCAAGGAAAATTAGTATCTTGCCATCTAATTCCAACTAAAAATCGATAAAAAACCATGACGCTGATTAAATCCATATCGGGGATTCGCGGCACGATCGGGGGGACGCCCGGCGACGCTCTGACGCCGATCGACTTAGTGAAACTCACGGCTGCTTACAGCCAGTGGCTCAAAGAGAATACGGCCGCGGCCGAGGGGCGTCGGCTGCGGGTGGTGGTCGGACGGGATGCCCGGATATCGGGAGAGATGGTCTCGGATATCGTCGAGGGGACGTTGATGGCCTCCGGGGTGGATGTGATCGCCATCGGACTCGCCTCGACGCCTACGACCGAGATGGCCGTCACGGGACACGGTGCCGACGGGGGGATCATCCTTACGGCGAGCCATAACCCGAAGCAGTGGAATGCCTTGAAGCTGCTCAACCGGCAGGGCGAGTTTCTCGATGCGGCCGAGGGGGCGCGGGTGCTGGAGATTGCGGAGACCGAGGCTTATGTTTTCCCGGAAATCGACGGCATCGGATCGGTGGTGGTCCGGGAGTCGTACGACCGGCAGCATATCGATGCCGTACTGGCTTTGCCGTTGGTGGATGTCGAGGCGGTGCGGGCGGCGCGCTTCAAGGTGGTGGTGGATGCGGTCAACTCGGTGGGGGGCGTGGTGATGCCGGCGCTGTTGCGGGAGATGGGGGTCGAGGTGGTCGAGCTCAATTGTACGCCCGACGGGCGGTTTGCGCACAATCCGGAGCCGATTCCGGAGCACTTGACCGAGATTGCGGCCCTGGTGCCGGCCTCGGGAGCGGATCTCGGGGTGGTGGTCGATCCGGATGTCGACCGGCTGGCTTTGGTGAACGAAGACGGGACGATGTTCGGCGAGGAGTACACGCTGGTGGCGGTGGCGGACTATGTGCTGTCGCAGACGCCGGGTAATACGGTCTCGAACTTGAGCTCGTCGCGGGCTTTGGCTGATGTCACGGCGCGGTATGGTGGAAGCTACGCGGCGGCGGCGGTGGGCGAGGTCAATGTGGTGACCCGGATGCGCGAAACCGGGGCGGTCATCGGCGGCGAGGGGAACGGCGGGGTGATCTATCCGGCTTTGCACAGCGGGCGTGATGCGCTGGTGGGGGTGGCTCTGCTGCTCACCTACCTGGCCAAGACGGGGCGGCGCAAGCTCTCGGAACTCCGGGCTACCTATCCGGCCTACCACATCTCGAAAAACCGCATCGACCTGGTGCCGGGGACCGATGTGGACGCCGTGTTGGCCAAGATGAAGGCCAAGTACGCTTCGGAACGGGTGAACGACATCGACGGCGTGAAGATCGACTTCCCGACCGAGTGGGTCCACCTGCGCAAGTCCAACACCGAGCCGATCATCCGGATCTATGCCGAAAGCCGGGATCGGGCGGCGGCCGATGCGCTGGCGAATCGGATCATGGCGGATATTCGCAGCTTGCTTTAAACTTGATTTTTGTTGAATCTAACGGTCATTCTCTCCGGGGACGGGGGCAGTGACCGCTTTATCTCACTGCGTATGATGAGTTGGGTGATTTTGGTGACGGCCGGCCTTTTCGAGGCCAGCTTCGCTTTCTGTCTGGGCAAGATGAAGGGGGCTTCCGGCACGGAGTATTACCTGTGGGGGGCCGGATTCTTGGCCTCGTTGGTGTTGAGCATGGTGTTGCTGGCGCGGGCGGCGCAGACCTTGCCCATCGGAACCGCCTACCCGGTCTGGACCGGCATCGGAGCCGTCGGGACGGTGGTGCTGGGGGTCCTTTTCCTGAACGAACCGATGACGGTGGCCCGGATGGTCTTTATCACGCTGCTCATCGTCTCGATCATCGGCCTCAAAATCGCCGGGTAGCTTATATCTTCGTTGTGCTTTTGTGTAATTTGTTCAACCGTGTTTGTTGAACGGGAGGGTACTGTCCCTTTCTTGAAAGAAAGGGACCCAAAGAACTTTCAGATAGCATACGCTATGCCTTAGGCATCCGCAATCTAATGCTCTGGCCCGTTGTTGGGGCCGGGGATTCTTCCGGGGGCGCATGATGTAGTACAAAGACTTTGCGCCCTCGGAGAACCCCGACCCCAAGGAAAAGGACTCAAGGCTCTTGACTACGGCAGCCCATGGAATGCGCAAGCATTCCCGAAAGTTTTTCTGGTTCTCACTAACTGCGCTCCGCTTGTTTTCCTCCTCGCCGCTCACCATAGCCCGCAAGCGGTCTCTGGGTTCGCTGGCAGCGTCGGTTGTTCACAAAGAGAACAGTTCCAGCCGGCTCCATCAATAGCGATTAGCATATTATACCGAAGCAGAACCACAGTTGCAGATTTGTATGATGACCTTTTTTTTGATCTTCTTTTTGTTGGTCCTGATCCTTCCGGACCTTTATATTTGGGGGACGTTCGTGCGCGGAGTCGTGGGGACCGGCTGGGCGGTCGCTTACTGGGCGCCCACCGTGTTGGCTTTCCTGGCGTTGGGATGCTGGTTGGGCGGTGTTTGGCCGGAGGGGAGTGTCCGGTTGTTTTTCGGCCTGTTGATGTGTATTTCGGCGCCGAAAGCGGTTTTCGCTTTCTGTTCGTTGGCGGGGCGGGGTGTCGGAGTTGTCGTTCCGGCCGCCGTACGGATCGGGACTGCGCTCGGGATCATAGCGGCCGTGGGGGTCTGCGGCATGTTTTATTACGGGTTTTCGCGCGGGTGGAAACGGCTGACGGTGCAGGAAACGACCCTCTGTTCGGACTGGTTGCCAGCCGCGTTCGACGGCTATCGAATCGTCCACCTCTCGGATTTGCATGTGGGGACCTATGGTAACAACACGGCCTATCTGGCTCGGCTCGTTGAGCGGGTCAATGCTTTGCGGCCCGACATGATCGTCTTCACGGGCGACCTGGTGAACGCCTCGCCCGAGGAACTCGACCCGTTCGGCGAGACCTTGGCCCGGCTCCGTGCGCCGGACGGGGTCTATGCGGTGCTCGGCAATCACGATTACTGCGTTTACATGCGTTATGACAGTCCGGACGGTGCGGCGCGGAACACCCTGGAGCTGATCCGCCGCGAGCGGGAGGTGCTGGGCTGGGATCTGTTGTTGAACGAACACCGGATCGTTCGGCGGGGTGAGGACAGCTTGGCGGTGGTGGGGGTGGAGAACGACGGCAAGTCGCCTTTCGTTTCGCGCGGCGACCTTTCGCGGGCACTGCACGGTTTACCGGATGGGGTGTTCACGATCCTGCTGAGCCACGACCCGAGCCACTGGCGGCGCGAGGTGTTGCCCGCGAGCGACATTCCGGTGACCTTGTCGGGCCATACGCATGCCATGCAGCTCCGGTTGGGCGGATTCTCGCCCGCCCGGTGGGCTTATTCGGAGTGGGGCGGGCTCTATCGGGACTCGACCGGCCGCCAGCTTTATGTTTCGGAGGGGGTGGGCGGTTCGGTTCCGTTCCGGTTGGGGGCCTGGCCTGCGATCGACCTCCTCACGCTCTGCCGACCGGCGGCAGAGCGTGAGGCCGGTGGGGTGGACTTACGCGTTCGTGGAATCGCTCCGTTTCGTACAGCCAAACGCCCCTTTCGTACATTGGCCGGCGAAAAGCTTTGACCGTTCGGCGGAACATCCGTACTTTTGCTCGTGGAAATCGAACCGATGGCGAAACACCTGCTCATAACCACTTCGAACGATCTGGTACGTATAGCGCCCGACCGCATCGTCTACCTGTCGTCGGACGGGAATTACTCGACCCTCGTGCAGGCCGACGGCGAGATGCGTATGCTTTCCTATCAGCTGGGGCAGATCGAGAAACTGATCGCCTCGCAGCTCGGGGCCGAGGGAAAGTACTTTATTCGCATCGGTAAGAGTCTGATTATAAACCGCTCCTATATCTACTACATCAACGTTCCGAAACAAAAACTCGTGCTTTCGGACACGGCGAGTTTCAGCCTCACCGTGACCGCCTCGCGCGAGGCGTTGAAGCAGTTGAAGGAGCTGCTCGAAAAGGAGATCCAATGACGCATCCGGAGACAGATATTCAGGACGACGAAATCCGTGTCATCGGCCACGAAGACCGAGCGACACCGGAGGCTGCTTTCGGTCTCCGTCCTTCGCGGCGCGTGTGGGGCTGGGTGGCGGCCATCGTAGCGGCTGTGGCTGCCGCGTTGCTGGGCTGGGCGATGTGGGGCGGGGTGAGGGCGGTCGACGAGGCGGCGCACGAGGGGGAGGAGATCGGCTACTTCGAACCGGAGGCCGGTGGCGGGGCGGTCGATACGGTCCGTCGAGCGTGCGAGCCTTTGGGGCGTGAGGTCGATTCGCTGGCTGCCGGTTTCATCGAGGTGCGCGATACGACGGTGAACGATATCCCGCTGCGGATCTGCATTCCGCACAATGCCGAGTTGACGTTGCATGTCGGGCCGGTCGACAGGCGCGATCCGGGGATTCTGTATGCGGCGCAGGCGGCCGATATCCGTCGCGACAACCGAAAGATCGTCGGAGCGTTCGTCTTGCGGGGCGAGCCGCTGGCCTGGGGACTTTCGAAGAAGGGCTATTGTGCGGTGGTGGACGGACGAATTACGATCGGGGTGGCCGACAATTCGCCTCTCTTCGAGCAGGCGACCGAACGCGGCGGATACTTTTTCCGCCAGTATCCGTTGGTGAGCGATGGCCGGCTGGTCGAAAACGAACCGAAAAACAAGTCCATTCGCCGAGCGTTGTGCGATCGGCAGGGCGAGATCATGATGGTCGATTGTTCGACGCCGGAGTCGTTCCACGACTTTGCGCAGGCGCTGGTCGACCTGGGGGTGGTGAACGCGATCTATTTGGTCGGGAGTACGTCGTACGGTTGGTGGGTCGGGGAGGAGGGCGAGCGGCAGGAGTTCGGCGTCGAGCGAAGTCCGATTCCGAAGAATACCAGTTATATCGTTTGGCGGAGACGATGACGGGGGCGGTCCCGGTATGGGTTCGGGGCAGTTGGAGCGGGGGCGTTTTCCAAACGTGTGGCGGGAGGCGGTTTCATACAGCAGGGGCGTTATTTCGTACAGCCGGGCCGGAAATGCTCGGCTGGTTGCGTTTTTTTTCGCTGCTTTGTAGTGGCGGAAAACAAGATCAAGAAGAAGTTTTAAAATAAACCCAGATAAATTAGGATGAAAAAAGTAGACTCTACAGTTCGGATCTTGCGTATCGTGGTCGGTGTGCTGGCGGTGTCGGTGGTCGGGATGGCGATCTTCGTGGGGTTGCGGAGCCGGCGTCCGGCCGCGATGACCGCGGCCGAGGCCGCTCCGTGGATCGCCGCTTATGCACCGGAGCGGATCGGAACCCGTTCGGCGATCCGCGTCGAACTCACCGACAGCCTTTGGCAGGCGATGGATACGTTGCGGCCGTTGGATCGCGTGTTTCGTTTTTCGCCCTCGTTGGAGGGTACGGCGCGGTGGGGGCGTGGACACCTCATCGAGTTTGTGCCCGCTCGCGGTGCGTTGCGGGCCGGGCGGGAGTACACGTGTCGCGTGCGGCTCGACGAACTCGCCGGAGACCCTGAGTTGCCCGATTTCGCCTTCACGTTTCGCGTGGCCGAACGGCAGACGGAGCTCCGCGTAGCGAGCGTTCGGGTCGACCCGGAGGATATTTCGCTCGTTGTGGTCGAGGGTGAGTTGCGGTTCAGCGAACCGGTCGAGGCGAAGAGTGTCCGGGCCGATGGCCTGTACTGCGACCTCGAGGGAGCGGCCGCACGGGCCGAGGTGGTGCCGACCGACGATTCGACCCGGTATCGGTTTCGGCTCTCGGGGATCGAGCGGCCGGAGGACGACCTACGGGTACGGGTTTCGTACCTCGCCGAGCCGCTCGGGTTCGACAATCCCGAACCGCAGCCGATCACCGTGCCGGGGTTGGCGGAGTTCAAGCTCCTGTCGGCCGAACGGCACGAGGCGGCTGTGCCGTACATCGAGCTGGAGTTTTCCAGTCCGCTCGACGCTGCTCAGCAGTTGGACGGGCTGGTGACCATCGACCGGCTGTCGGAGGTGCGTTTCGAACGCAACGGGACGAATATCAAGCTCTTTTACGATCCGAAGGGGTTGGCGGAGGTGGTGTTGCAGGTGTCGGAACTGGTCCGCAGCGCCGACGGACGGACTTTGGCGGGCGGCGACTTCGAGCAGCGCTTCGAACGGGAGGTGATTCCGCCGGCCGTCGAGATTCCGCTCAGCGGAACCATCCTGCCCGACGGACAGAATCTGCGGTTGCCGTTCCGGGCCGTGAATCTGGCTGCCGTGGATGTCGAGGTGGTGAAGATCTATGCCGACAATATACTCAATTTCTTGCAGGACAACGACCTGGACGGCACGCACCGGATGCGTCGCACGGGCCGGCTGATCTATCGCCGGACCGTGCGGCTGGACCGCGACCGGTCGGTCGACCTGCACGCCTGGCAGAATTTCGCGGTCGACCTCTCGGGGCTTTTCCGTCAGGAACGCGGGGCGATTTACAACATTCGGCTGTCGTTCCGCCACGCCTACTCGCTGTACGACCGCACCGAACCGGCCGAGTTCGTTCTGCAGCGGGGCTTGACCGACCGGGATCGCGATACGTGGGACAAGACTTCGGACTACATCGATCGCGAGGCGCCCGATTACGAAGAGCGGAGGGCGGCTTTCGATTGGTCCGATCGGAACAATCCCTCGAAACCGAGCTATTATATGGTCGACAGCCGGATGCCGGACTATAACCTGGCGGCTTCGTCGTTGGGGCTGATCGTGAAGCGGGCCGACACCGACCGGCTGTGGACCACCGTGTCGAACCTGCTGACGACGGCTCCGGTGGGAGGCGTTCGGGTGACGGCCTACAACTACCAGCTGCGCGAGATCGGCCACGGAACGACCGATGGCAACGGATTCGCCGACTTTTCGGTCTCCGGTTCGCCGTTCGTGGTGACGGCCGCCGACGGCCGTTCGGTGAGCTACCTGAAGATCAGCGAGGGGAACCAGAAGTCGCTCAGCCGATTCGACGTCGGCGGAGAGACCAATCCTCACGGTCTCAAGGGGTTTATCTACGGCGAGCGGGATGTGTGGCGTCCGGGCGATACCCTCCACCTGACACTTCTGGTCGAGGACCGCGAACGTTCGCTCCCGGCCAACCATCCGGTCACGATGGAGCTCCGTACGCCCGAGGGGCAGCTCTACGACCGGCAGATCCTGACCCGGGGGCGGGACGGGTTCTACGTCTTCGAGCCCCGCACCGACGACCAGGCGCCGACGGGCCTTTGGGAGGCGACTTTCCGGGTCGGGAACCGCACGTTCCTCCATCCGGTCCGTATCGAGACCATCAAACCCAACCGGCTGAAGATTCGGATCACGGCGCCGGAGGTGATCCGCGCCGAGCAGGAGAGCGACCTGGCGGTCGAGTCGCACTGGTTGACCGGTCCGGCTGCCGCGGGGCTGGAGACCCGGGTCGAGATGCGGCTCTTCAACGACCCGCAGCCTTTCGAGGCGCACCGGCGGTACACTTTCTCGAACCCGCTCTTGGACTTCACGACCTCGGAATACGAGTTGGCGGAGGGTACGCTGGACAGTACGGGGTGTTTCGCGCAGCCGGTTCCGATACCGGCCTGCAAGGGGGCGCCGGGGATGTTGCGGGCCAACCTGATCTGTCGGGTGGCCGAGGCGGGCGGCGACGAGAGTATCACCGCCCGGTCGGTCCGCTACTCGCCCTATGCCTCTTATGTGGGGATCGATCTCGGCTCCGGGGAGTTCGAGACCGACACCACGCTGACTTTCCCGCTCCTGACGGTCGACGACCAGGGGAAACCGAGGGGGCTGCAGACGCTCGCCTACAAGGTCTACCGCCTGACGTGGAGTTGGTGGTGGGAGGGGTCGGTCGAGGAGCTGAACCGCTATGTGCGCGGCTCGTCGGCGCAGGAGGTGGCTTCCGGCGAATTGACCTCCGACGCGGCGGGACGGGCCGTGGCGTCGTTCCGGGTGGCCTATCCGGAGTGGGGGAGGTATCTGGTTTTCGTGCGCGACCAGGCGAGTCGTCATGCGACGGGGGGCGTGGTGACCGTCGACTGGCCCGACTGGCGCGGCCGGGCCGGTAAGACCGACCCGACCGCGCCCACCATGCTGGCCTTCGCGCTCGACAAGAAACAGTACGAGGCGGGCGAAACGGCCACGGTTTACCTCCCGGCATCGGCCGGCGGACGGGCCCTGCTCTCGATCGAGAACGGTTCGCGGGTGATTTCGCGGCGGTGGGTGACCACCGCGGCCGATCGCGAGACGGCGCACCGGATTCCGGTGACCCAGGAGATGGCGCCGAACTTCTACCTCCATGCCACTCTTCTGCAGCCTCATGCCCGGACGGTGAACGGCCAGCCGATCCGTCTGTACGGCGTTCAGGGGGCCGAGGTGGTCGACCGGCGGTCGATGCTGCATCCCGAGATCCGGGTGCCCGAGGCGATCCGTCCGCAGGAAACCTTCACCGTGCGGGTCCGCGAGCAGCAGGGCAGGCCGATGACTTATACGCTGGCCGTTGTCGACGAAGGGTTGCTGGATATCACCTCGTTCCGGACGCCCGACCCGTGGCGGGCGATGAACCGGCGGCAGGCCCTGGGGGTAAGCACCTGGGATCTCTATGACCGGGTGGTCGGGGCCTATGCGGGGCGGTTCCCGTCGATCCTCAGCATCGGCGGTGACGCGCCGTTGGAGCAGGCGGACGGAAAGGAAAAACGGTTCAATCCGGTGGTGAAGTTCCTGGGGCCCTTCACCTTGGAGCGTGGTACCGGAACCCACCGCATCACGCTGCCCATGTACGTCGGTTCGGTGCGGGTGATGGTCGTGGCCGCTCGCGGAGGCAGCTATGGGGCCGCGGACAAGACCGTCGCCGTGCGGTCGCCGCTGATGGTGCTCCCCACGCTGCCGCGGACGCTGGCTTGCGGCGACCGGGTGTCGCTTCCGGTGAATGTTTTTGCGCTGGAGCAGGGTGTCGGCGAGGTGAAGGTAGAGGTGCGGACCGAAGGGGCGGTCCGGGTCGATGGAGCAGCTGTGCAGCAGCTCCGCTTTACGGAGCCGACCGAACGGATGATCCGTTTCGGCCTGAAGAGCGATCCGCGGAAGAGCGGTCCGGCGCGTGTGACGGTGACGGCTACCGGCGGCGGACATACCGCCCGGGAGACGCTGGTCGTCGAGGTGAGCAACCCGCAGCCCGAGGTGGTCGAGTCGCAGACCGTCGCCGTGGAGAGCCGTGCCGAGCAGACGTTCCGGTGGGCGCCTTTCCGGGACGGACAGGCGAAGCTGGAACTGGCCGCGGCTCCGGCCATCGATTTCAACGGCGCCTTTTCATTCGTCGAGAACTATCCTCACTGCTGTTCCGAACAGCTCTCTTCGCGGGCCTTTTTCCTGCTCTACGCGCGTCGTTTCCTGGCCGACGCCGAGCGGCGCAGGGCCGAGGAGCTCCTGCCCGAGGTGTTGAAGACGCTGTGCGGGCGGCAGCTCTCGAACGGCGGGTTCGTCTATTGGCCGGGAGACACCGAACCGCACGAGTGGGTCACTTCGATGGCGGGTCAGGTGTTGGTCGAGGCACGGCGGCAGGGCTTCGGCGTTCCGCTCGAGACGATCGACCGCTGGACCGACTACCAGCAGGCGGCGGTGCGCGGTTACCGTCACGCCTCGGCGCAGGCGGCCGACCTGCAGCAGGCTTACCGGATCTATACCCTGGTGCTGGCGGAGCGCGAGCCGACCGCTGCGATGAATCGGCTTCGCGAATCGCGTTCCCTGTCGCGGCAGGCGGTCGTTTGCCTGGCCTCGGCCTATGCGCTGGCGGAGCGTCCCGAAGCGGCCGGACAGCTCCTCGACCGGCTCGAAAAAGCCTCCGAGGAGCGGGGAACCTATGCGACTTTCTGGTCTGCGATGCGGGACGAGGCCCAGCGGCTCGAAGCCTGGATGTTGGCGGGCCGGAGCGACAAGGCGCTCGGCGAGGCGGAGAAAATAGCCCGGCGATTTGGCTCGGGCGACTACTACTCGACGCAGGAGGTGGCTTTTGCGGCTTTGGCGATGAATCGCCTCTTCGTGCGGCCCGGTCGGAGGGAGGTTTTCTTCCGGCAGGAGGGCGAGACGCCCCGCACGGTGCGCGACCTGCCGGGAGCGGCAAGCTACGATTTGCGGCCCGACAAGGGGGCGGTCGAACTCTCGAACCGTTCGGAGGGGATCCTCTATGCCACGCTCACGACGAGCCGTCGGCCGGCCACCGACGAACGCTTGAAACCGACCGGAAAGGGGCTGACGCTCCGGGTGCGTTACCTGACTTTGGCGGGCGATTCGCTGGCCGTGGACCGTCTCCGGCAGGGCGACGAGTTCCTGGCCGAGATCGAGGTGCGCCGTCCGGATGCCACCCCCTCTTCGTCGATGGCGCTGACGTTCGTTGCCCCGGCCGGGTGGGAGATCTGGAACGATCGGATCTTTTCGGCCTCGTCGAGCTCCGTGAGCAATTACCGGGATGTGCGCGACGACCGGATCAGCTGGTACTTCCCGCTTTCGGGCGAAAAGAGCTCCCGGTGGTTCCGGGTGCGGTTGCGAGCGGCCTATGCGGGACGTTATCTGCTGCCGCCGGTCTGCTGCGAGGATATGTATGACGGAAACTACCGGGCGATGATCGGAAACCGGACGGTCGAGGTGGTGCAGTGATGAGGCGGCGATACGTGAAGTACGGGGCGATGGGGGGCATCGCTCTGTTGCTGGGCTTGTGGCTTTTCGGTCTGCCGGCCGAGCTCTTCGAGGGGGTCGCCTACTCGACGGTGGTGACCGATCGGCGCGGCGAGCTCCTCGGAGCGCGCATCGCCGACGACGGTCAGTGGCGGTTTCCGCCGGGCGACTCGCTCCCTGACAAGTTCGTCACGGCGCTGGTCGAATTCGAGGATCGGACCTTCTTCCGCCACCCGGGATTCAGCCTCCGTGCGTTGGGACGGGCCGCGATCCAGAACCTCCGGAACGGCCGGGTGGTGAGCGGCGGCAGCACCCTCACGATGCAGGTCGTGAGGCTCTCGAGGCGAAAACCGCGTACGCTTTGGCAAAAGACGGTCGAAATCTTTCTGGCCACGCGGCTCGAAGTGCGTTGCTCGAAGGAGGAGATTCTGCGCCTTTATGCCTCGCACGCCCCTTTCGGCGGGAATGTGGTGGGGTTCGAGGCGGCTCGGTGGCGTTATCTGGGGCATGACGGCGAGGATCTCTCGTGGGCCGAGGCGGCGACGTTGGCGGTGTTGCAGAACGCCCCTTCGTCGGTGCGCCCCGACCGGAACCGAGAGGTGTTGCGGGCCAAACGGGATCGGTTGCTGAGGCGGCTGGCCGACCGGGGATTCCTCTCCGAAGAGGACTATGCGGCGGCGGTGGAGGAGCCGCTGCTGGGGCGGCCTTATCCGATGCCGCAGACGGCGTTGCACCTGGTCGAACGCTACGACCGCGAGCGCCACGGCCTGCGATCGAGGACCGGCATCGACCGAACGCTCCAGCGGCGGGCGTTGGAACCGCGAGTTGCGAACGGTCGGGATCCACGACCTCGCGACGGTTGTGATCGAGGTGGAGGGCGGCCGGACGATCGCCTACTGCGGCAACGCGGATCCGACCTACGAACGACCCGGACAGTGGGTCGATATCGCCCGGGCGCCGCGCAGTTCGGGATCGATTCTCAAGCCGTTGCTCTACGGCATGGCCTTGCAGGAGGGAACGATACTTCCGAAAGCCCTGTTGCCGGACGTGCCGACCGATTTCGGCGGCTTTGCTCCGAAGAACTTCGACGGAACCTACGCGGGGGCGATTCCGGCGGACGAGGCGTTGGCGCTGTCGCTCAATGTTCCGAACGTCCATTTGCTCCGGCAGTTCGGCACCATGCGGCTGGCCGAGGTGCTGAAGCGGGGTGGACTGCTGTCGCTCCGCCGACCGGCCAACCAGTATGGGTTGTCCTTGATTTTGGGGGGTGCGGAGGTAAGACTGGCGGAGGTGACGGAGTTTTATGCCCGGATGGCGGCTTGTTATCAGGCCGGAGATTCGGTGGCGGGGGTGGCGGAGGGTTTCCCGTTGCGCGATCGGGTGGCTCTGTACCGGACGTTCGAGGCCATGCGGCGGGTCAACCGACCGGACCAATTGGATGTCAGCCGGGTGGCTTCGGCCCAGGACATCGCCTGGAAAACGGGGACGAGTTACGGCGCGCGGGATGCGTGGGCCGTCGGACTCACGCCGCGTTATGTGGTCGGGGTGTGGGTCGGGAATGCGCAGGGGAACGGGGCGCCCGGTTTGACGGGCGCCCACACGGCCGGACCGATCCTCTTCGACCTCTTCAATCTCTTGCCGGCTTCGGAGTGGTTCGCGCCGCCCGGTCCGACCGAGGGGGTTGCCGTGGCGGTCTGTGCCCGATCGGGTCACCGGGCCGGAAGGGCCTGCACGGACACGGTGCGGATGCTCGTGCCGCGTCGGGCGGCCGAAAGCAGCCGGTGTCCCTATTGTCGGGAGGTGGCGGTGTCGCTCGACGGCGCTCGTCGTGTGGCGGATCGCAGCGAACCCACCCGAACGGAACGTTACTTTGTCTTGCCGCCGCTCATGGAACACTACTACCGGCAGGGGCATCCGGAATACGTCGTCTTGCCGCCGCTCCGACACGACGGCTCTGCCGGTGCCCCGGAGGACGAGTCGATGCGTTTCCTTTATCCGGCAAACGGAGCGGTACTCTCGCTGCCCAGACAGATGGACGGAACGCCGGGCTCGGTCTCGCTGTCGCTGGTCCACACCCGGCCCGAACGAGAGCTCTTCTGGCACCTGGACGGGGCTTATCTCGGCTCGACGCGCGACCTGCATCGGATGGCGATCTCACCGACGACGGGCTATCATGTCGTCACGGTGGTCGACGAGACGGGGCAGAGCCTGTCGGTGGAGTTTGTCGTGGTCTGAGTTCTTGTTGGCCCGCCGGGCAACAGCGTCCCTTCGAGTCGTCGCCAGCGGAGTTTTGCGGAGAAAAGTCTAGTCTTCGCGTGCCGAGCGGCACCTATTCCTGGAGGCAACGCAACGGAAAGCCGTACGAACGGCTACCGTCGTTTTGCGGGTAGAACCCTCCGGAGAAAAAGCGCAAGTGGTGGGCATAGCCACTCCCCGTCGGAATCGTCGCTGACCAGACGAACCCGGCGTAGCCTATGCCAGACAACGTACCGTACTGATAAGAGCGGAAGCCCGGGGCCGGGTGCTGCTCGGCACTCGAAGGCTGTTTTTTCTTAGCCAAGGTTTCTTTCTTCCTATCCCTGGAGGCAACGCAACGGAAAACCGTACCCACGGACGCAGTGGCTTTGCTGGCGAATCCCTCCGTAGTAGAAGTGCAAGTAGAGGGCATTGCCACTCCCCGAAGGACTCGTCGACGACCAAAAGTACCCGTAGCGGCCGACGGCATACAATGTACCGTATCCTTTGTTATATCCGCTGTCGCGGAAGCCCGGGGGTTCCCGATTGCAAATCATCGAAAAAACATTCGTCCTCGGGCGCGGTGCCGCTCGGCACGCGAACCGGGCTGTGTCTACTCTACAAAGGCCGCGCGCCGTGACGCGAACGCGTCGGCCGCGCGGGCCCCACGTCTCGTGGACGGGCGAATCGACGCTGCCAGCGAGAGCAAAGCGGGCTTGCACGCTTTGCCGAGCGGCGAGGAGAAAACCGTAGGTAAACTTCGTATCGCATGGGCCGTCCGGGCGAGAAAAACGGGTAGAGACAACCCCCAGCAAAACGTCCTGTGGGCACGCACCTGAGCGGCACCCCGCACGAAACACCAATCCAACACCCGAAAATTAACCGTATCTTTGTGGCGATGGAGACCAAGTTCGCGCCATATGGGAGACCCGTTTGGGAGACCGCTAACGGCTTGCAGGCCGATACTGCGTGGCTGTTACGGCCGGCGGCCCGCATGAGCGACGTCTGGGGGCGGGGGTCGACCGTGGCCGAAGAGCTCAGGCCGCGAGAGGCCGTTCATCGCGTCGAGGCAGGACCCGAACCTTGGCAAACTTCCGTGGTGCTGGTGGTGGTGATTTGCTTCTACTGCTACATGCTGTACCGGTTCCGACGGGATATGATGAGCTGTCTGCGGAACATCGGAAATACGGAAGACATGTTGACCCTGATGGAGGGGCAGGGAGCCGATTTCGCCTATTTCCTGCGGAGCGGCATTGCTCTGGCGGTGCTGAGCGGAGCCGCCTTGATTATGGTGTGGCTGGAGATCCAATTGCCCGGGGTGGAGAGTTACTACCTGTTTTTCGGGGCGGTGGGGGCTTTTGGCGGCGTGGCTTTGTACCGTCGGGCGGCTTTCGGGGTGATGCGCTGGCTGACCGAGCACAAAGCCCTGTTCGGCGAAATCACCTTCATCAACCGGATCGACCTGGCTTTTATCGCCGTCTTCTACACCCCGCTAGCCATCATCGTCGGCATCAGCGGCCGTTTTTTCGTCCTGGGTTTGGCGGTGCTCGGCGGACTGGTCGTCTATCACTTCGCAGCCCTCTATAAATACTTCAAACTAAGGGCGTTTTCTAAATTGCAATGGATTTTGTACCTTTGCATCGTCGAAATTCTGCCGGTGAGCTTCATTATCGCGCTGGCGGTTCGGAACAGTGGGATCAACTAACAGTATGCGGAATACACTGAAAGTCAAGCGGATACTCGTATCGCAGCCGGCGCCGGCTTCCGACAAGTCGCCTTTCTCGGATCTCGTTTCCAAACATAAAGTCGAGATCGATTTCAAACCCTTCGTTACCGTCGAAGGGGTTACCGACAAGGAGTTCAGGGCTCAGCGGGTGGATGTGCTGGCTCATACGGCCGTCATTTTCTCCTCCAGGAAGACCATCGACACTTTTTTCCAAGTGTGCGAGGCGTGTCGTATTACTGTGCCGGAGGATATGAAGTACTTCTGCGTTACGGAGGCGGTGGCGCTCTATCTCCAAAAGTATATCGTCTACCGGAAACGGAAGATTTTTTATGGGACGGCGACTTTTGTCGACCTGATGGAGGTGGTGGCCAAGCATAAGGACGAACGATTCTTGGTGGCGCTGTCGGATTCTTATAAGCCGGAGGTGCTTCAACTGTTGACCCGGACCGGAGTCAAGTTCTCGAAGGTGATCCTGACGCATACCGTGCCGGCCGATTTGTCGGACTTGGCGATCGATCGGTATGACCTGGTGGCGTGCTACGGGCCGGGCGATGTGCGGGCCCTGCACGACACGTTCGGGGCTTTGCCGGAGGGGATGATCGTGGCCGCTTTGGGGAATGCGACCGCGCGCGAGGCGTTGGGGGTGGGGATGACGGTCGATATCATGGCGCCGACGCCGAAATACCCGTCGTTGACCATGGCGATGGACAAGTATTTGGCGGCGTTGACCGGCGGCGGTTCGGTCGAGGAGTTCGGGGTGCGGGAGTTGCCGGAGCCGACCCCCTCTTCTTCGGGTTCCAAGGCGTCGGCGAAGACAGCGGCCAAGAAGACGACGGCTTCTAAAACAACAGTTAAGACTACGGCGGCTAAAACTACGTCTACTAATAAGACAACTTCGGCGGCCAAGACGGCAGCTCCGAAAGTTGCTGCGGTCAAGAAGAAGAGTCCGAAGGTGGCGGCGGCGGTGAAATAAACCTGTTTTTTGTAGGCGGGGGGGATGCTGAAGGGGGGAGATTCAATGGATCAAAGGATAAATGACCTGGCGGCTTTGTCGGGCTCGGCTTCGGAACCGGCCTCGGTGGCGGTGGCGGTTCCGGCGGGGGACCATACGTTGCCCAAGGCCGAGCGGCTGTCGAAGCGCAGCGATATCGGACGCCTCTTCACACAAGGAGAGGCGTTTTTGGTTTATCCGGTGAAGTGTACCTACCGGTTTCGGTCGCCGGCCGAAGAACCGGCGGCGTCGGAGGCGGTCGAGGCGTCTGGAGAGAAGAGAGGAGGGGTGTGCCGGAACCGCATGATGGTGATCGTCCCGAAACGGAACCACCGGCGGGCGGTGGTGCGCAACCTGCTCAAGCGGCGGATGCGCGAGGCTTATCGGCTCAACAAGTCGGTGTTGTCGGCGGCGGGATTTTCGGCGGGGGTGGACATTGCGTTTTCTTACATCGCCAAAGGCGAACCGGCCGATTTTCGGACGGTGGAGCGGGCGATTCTTTCGATTTTGAACAAGCTATGTGTGCTTCGGAAGGCAAAAACCACGGGGACAGCAACGACACCGGAGGCGGCGGAGGTCGCCGAACGGGAGGCTGGCGGACGATAGCCGCTGCGCCGTTCGTGGCCTTGATCCGGTTCTACCAGCTGGCTGTTTCGCCTTTCCTGCCGGGGGCATGCCGATTTACCCCGACCTGCTCCCAGTATGCGCTCGAGGCTTTCCGAAAACACGGACCGTTCAAAGGGCTCTACCTCACGGTGCGGCGGCTTTTGCGCTGTCATCCGTGGGGAGGGAGTGGCTACGACCCGGTGCCGTAGCGGACTCTTGACAGGGACTATTCCAGATGAAAAAACCCTTGTCGATCGAACCGATCGACAAGGGTTTAATTTTTTCCGCCCCCCTCTTCATGCCCCCCTCTTCATATCCCCCCGCGAAAAAAGCCTACGCCGCGAAGAGAATCAACAACTGCGCCGTCAAAATCCGCAGGAACATCGTCAACGGATAAACCGTCGCATAGCCCACCGACGGCAAATCATTCCCCGCCACGCCGTTCGAGTAAGCCAAGGCAGGCGGGTCGGTCATACTCCCCGCCATCAAACCCGAGAGCGTGAAGTAGTTGATCTTGTAGAACAATCGTCCGATGGTTCCGACAATCAGCAGCGGCACCATCGTGATAATGACCCCGTAGCCGATCCATTTGTATCCGCCTCCGTCGACGATGGTTTCGACAAATCCTTCGCCCGCCCCGAGTCCGACGCCGGCCAGGAAAAGTGCGATCCCCACCTCGCGCAACATGAGGTTGGCGCTCATCGTCGTGTAGGTAATCACCTTATACTGCGGTCCGAAGCGGCTGATGAGGATCGAGACGATCAGCGGCCCTCCGGCCAGCCCCAGCTTCAGCGGCTGCGGAATCCCCGGCAGCATGATCGGAATGCTCCCCAGCAACACCCCGAGGAAGATCCCGATAAAGATCGGAATCAGGTTCGGCTCTCTGAGCCGCCGCATCGAGTTCCCCAGCACCTTCGTAGCCTCGGCCACACCGTTCTCGGTCCCCACCACCGTCACCCGGTCGCCCATCTGGAGGTGCAGGTTCCGGGTGGCCACCAAGTCGACCCCCGCCCGGTTCACCCGGGTGATGTTAATGCCGTAGGTGCTCCGCAGCCGCAGGTCGCCGAGCCGTTTCCCGTTGAGTTCCGGCTTGGTAATCATCACGCGGCGCGAGATGAAATGGCTGTCGAGTTTCTCCCATTCGGCGAAATCCATGTCCAGTTTATGCCCCAGAAAAGCCACCAGCGCATCTTCGTCCTTATGTGCCGCGATGACAAAGAGTCGGTCGCCGAGGTTGAGTTCCGTGTTGGTGCTGGCGATCTCGGTGCGGCCGTCGGCCTGGTGGCACACCCGCGAGATGACGAACGTCCGGTCGATCAGCCCCGAAATATCTCCCACCGTCCGCCCCGCGATCACCGGGTTCTCGAGCACGATCGAAATGCGCTGAGCCCCCGTGTCGTCCTGCTCGTTGTGGTTGACAGCCTCTGCCTCTTTGTCCAACTTGATGCGGAAGAAAAAGCGCATGGCCATGATCGAGACGATGATGCCGATCACCCCCAGCGGATAGGCCACGGCGTATCCGAGCGGAATGGACGACGCATCGACTCCCGGCCGCATGTCGTTGAAAGCCTGTTGCGCCGCCCCGAGCCCCGGGGTGTTGGTGACCGCCCCCGAGAGGATCCCGACCATCGTCTCGGTCGGAATCTCGGTCACCACGTGCAGCACATAAGCGATCGCCACCCCGAGCAGCACGATGGCCGTAGCGAGCATATTGAGCGTCAGCCCCCCTTTTTTGAGCGAGGAGAAGAAGCTGGGTCCGACCTGCAGCCCGATCGAGTAGACGAACAGAATGAGGCCGAACTCCTTGACGAAGTGCAGCGTGGTGGGGTCGATCCTCATGCCGAAGTGGCTGAGTGCGATCCCGACGAAGAGGATCCACGTAACGCCGAGCGAGATCCCCGCGATCTTTATTTTTCCGAGAGCGATTCCGACGGCGATCACCAGCGCGATCAACAGGATCGTGTGTGCGACGCCTCCGCCGAAAAACAGGTTTTCAATCCATTCCATGATCCAAACTCCAAAAGCATAAAAAACAGCCCCAAAGTTACGGTTTTATTTAAATACAGAGAAATTTTAATAATTGAGTTTTTCGGGTGTTTTTGTCCGCTGGCGGTGGGCGGTTCGCTCGGCCCCGGCTCCGGGGTGCCGCTCGGCACTCGAAGACTGGATTTGACTCGGCCAAGCGGAACGCC
>CAJTNK010000020.1:21917-25878 GCA_910577885.1 uncultured Rikenella sp. | reverse complement strand
TGTCTACCCTAACAAAGGCCCGCGCCGTGACGCGAACGCGTCCGCCGCGGGGGCGCGCCCATAGGGCGTTTTACTGGCCATTCGGGCGAGAAAACCCCGACAAAACACCCAACGGGTGCGCCGGGCGGGCGGTGCCTCCCGGCACTCGGTAGGGGCCTGACGGGAGAGAAAGCCGAAAACCCGCCCCCCAGCCCCAACTACTCCTTGAGCCGGGAGTCGATCACGATCGTGACAGGCCCGTCGTTGACCAGCGACACCTGCATATCCGCCCCGAAACGTCCCGTAGGAACTTTTCGTCCGATCTCCGTCCCGAGCCGCTCGACGAACGTCTCGTAGAGCGGCATCGCCTCTTCCGGTCGGGCAGCGGCCGTGAACGACGGCCTGTTGCCGCGCCGGGTCGATGCCTGCAGCGTGAACTGGCTCACCACCAGCGCCTCGCCTCCCACGTCGACCACCGAGCGGTTCATGGCCGACTCCTCGTCGGCGAAGATCCGCATCCGGGCGATTTTGGCCGCCAGCCACTCCGCCTCTTCGGTCGTATCACCCTGCGCTACCCCCAGCAATACCAAAAATCCGTGACCGATCCGAGCCGTCTCGACCCCGTCGATCGCCACCGCCGCCTCCAAAACCCGTTGAACCACCGCCCGCATAAACTCGACCGTGTTTAAGATTCGATAATCACCAGCTCGACATTCAGCATCGCCGCCAAGTCCGAGATAAACTCCAGATACCGCATGTCGGCTTCATTGGAGAGCCTTCCGAGACAGATTTTGTTCGGCCTCAGGATCTCGACACAGTCTTCGATCGCCGCCCGCACGAACCGCATCCCCTCGACCGAGAAGATCGAGTGGCCGAAAGCCGCCACGAGCGGTTTGTTTTCGGCAAAGAGTTCGAGTGTGGGAATGATTTCGACCTGGCTTTTCCGCGCCGCGTCGGCCAGCAGCCGGAGCTGCCGGATGCTGTAATAGCCGTCCGTCGGATAGAGCCGCTGGGTCGAACCGGCCATCGCCAGCGACGGACTCTCCATCCGCCAGCTGTCGGAGTTCACCAGAATGAGATACACCTCGCGCGACTTCCCGCCCAGCCGTTTGACCGCCGCTTCCAGGTCGCTCACCGGTCGCAAGCTCGTGGCGGCATCCGCCGTCGCATCGTGATCCCGAGCCGTCGTCCGCGTACCCCAGTCGATTGTCACCCCCCCCTGAATATAGTACTTCCCGTCCGTTTCCCCGCGCCGGACGGCGTTTTTCACCGCCTCGACCGCGTGTTTCAACGAGTTCTCGGTCGTGAACGACACCGTTATCTGGCGCGTCCCGACCTCCATCCGCCAGGCATCGTTTCCGGCCGCCCCCTCGATCGTCTTCACGCGCACGAACGAGATGCGCCCCTTCGCCTTGTTGAAAGCGTTGGACGCCGCAATCCCCCGCGCCCGCATCCATTTGGCGAGTTCGGTCGGCACGGTTCGGTGTTCGAAATCGGCCGTGATGAAGACCGACTTATCGAGCAGGAAACGTTGCCGCGACGGAACCTCGTGTCTGGGTTTTCTGGGTCCGGCGGCGTTGCGCGACTGGGCCGCCGCAAAGCCCGGCCCCGCAAGCATCGCCACGCACGCCGCCACCCCGATCCATCGCCGGATCGAAGCCATTCGGACACTCTTTTTCGAAAGAATCATTCCCAAAGATATGAAAAAATTTTACCTTTATCGTTCCATACTACGAGAGATGCCGCATTGAACGATGAAAAAAGTCGTTATCATACCTACCTACAACGAGATCGAGAACATCGAGGCGATGATCGACCGGGTTTGTTCTCTCCCGGGCGGATTCGATCTCCTGGTGATCGACGACGGATCGCCGGACGGCACGGCCGCGGCGGTTCGGCGGGCCATCGAGCGGCGCGACGACGGCCACCGCATCCACCTCCTCGAACGGAGCGGCAAGCTGGGGCTCGGCACGGCCTACCTGACGGGATTCCGGTGGGCGTTGGAACAGGGGTACGACTATGTCTTCGAAATGGACTGCGACTTCTCGCACGACCCGGACGACCTGGAACGGCTCTACCGGGCTTGTGCCGAAGAGGGAGCGGACGTGGCCATCGGCTCGCGCTACGTCACCGGCGTGAACGTCATCAACTGGCCGATCGGACGGGTCATTATGTCCTACTACGCGTCGGCCTACGTGCGGCGGGTGCTGGGCATGCCGGTGCGCGACTGTACGGCGGGCTTCGTCTGCTTCCGCGCCGAAGTGCTCCGCACGATCGACCTCGACCGGATCCGCATGCGGGGCTACGGCTTCCAGATCGAAATGAAATACTCGGCCTGGAAACTGGGCTTCCGACTCACCGAAGTCCCCATCATCTTCACCGACCGAACCCGCGGCAGCTCCAAAATGAGCAGCGGCATCTTCGGCGAAGCTTTCTGGGGGGTCCTCCGCATGAGACTCCGAAAAATACGACCCTCCCAAAAATAACGCTTGTATCAAAAATATCCGGTTCTTGACAATGGGGGAGTACTGTCCTTTTGTTACTTGCGTTTACCTCGCGTTGCCTCGGGATAATGTGCAATCGGTTTTTAGCGACGTGAGGGTACTGTCCCTTTCTTGAAAGAAAGGGACCCAAAGAACTTTCAGCTAGCATACGCTACGCCTTACGCTCCGCAAGCTAATGCTCTGAACCATTTGTTGGGGTGGCACTTTTTGTGGACGCGCTTAGGCTGCGAGAAACTTTAGGCGCGCCCACAAAAGGCCACCCCAAAAGAAAGGACCCAAGGCTCTTGACTACGGCAGCCCATGGAATGCGTCAGCATTCCCGAAAGTTTTTTTGGTTCTTTTTGTTCACAAAAAGAACAGTTCCGTACAGTAGCCAAACACAGTTCGCCAATTGCCGAAAGCAAAACGAGCGGAGCGAAAGTAAAAAGAACTGTACCATTCCATAAGCTAAAGACCGGGAGATTTGATGTAAGCTTTTATTTTTGTAGCGTGATATCGTTTTCGTTGTATGTTGCCCGGCGGCACCTTTTTAGCCGCAAGTCGCGCTCGGTGGTCAACCTGATCGCCGTGGTGAGCGTCGTGGCCGTTGCCGTACCGGTGATGGCGCTGGTGGCGATCTTGTCGTTTCACAACGGGTTGGGGGAGTTCATCGGGCAGATGTACAGCGAGTTCGACTCCGAGGTCCGGGTGACACCCCGTGAGGGGCGGTTTTTCGACGGGGAGGAGGTTAGGCGACGGGTCGAGGCGTTGGCAGAGGTCGAGGCTGTGGGAGCTACCGTGGAGCAGCCTGTGTTGCTGGCCTATGGCGGGCGGCAGTGGGTGGCTTCGATGCGGGGGGTGGATTCGGCCTACCGACAGGTGGTGCCGGTCGAGGGGCTTGTCGTGCAGGGACGCTACCGGCTGCGCGGCGAGGAACCGGCCGAGATGGTGATCGGCCAGGGAGTCGCCTATGCGCTCGGGGTACAGACCGCGCTGGTGGAGCCGGTGCGGATCTACGCACTTCGGCCGGGGAGCGGCGGGGCGTCGTTCCTGCCCGTGTCGCTCTACAACACCGCCACGGCGCGACCGGTGGGGATCTATGCGCTGGACGAGCAGACCGACGCGCGGTATGTGTTCGTGGACTTGGGGCTGGCGCAGCGGCTGGCCGGAACGGGACCGGATTGGATCTCGTCGCTGGAGATCCGGTTGCGGGAGGGGGTCTCGACCGGGACCGGGTGTGAGGCGGTTCGGCGGGCGGTGGGCGAGGGATTCGATGTCCGGAGCCGTTTCGAACAGAAAGAGACCGTCTACCGGATGGTGGAACAGGAAAAATGGGTCATCTACCTGCTGCTGATGTTCGTGGCGTTGATTGCCGCCTTGAGCTTGGTGGGTTCGGTGGTGATCCTGGCCGCCGACAAGGAGCGGGACTGCGATATGTTGCGGGCCATGGGGGGGACGACACGGATGCTGAGGCGGATTTTTACCTGGGAGGGGGTGCT
>CAJTNK010000020.1:0-21907 GCA_910577885.1 uncultured Rikenella sp. | reverse complement strand
ATTACGTCCGTGGGGGTGGCGGTGGGGGTGCTGCTCGGCACGGGGTTCGCCGGACTGCAGGAGCAGTTCGGGCTGATCCGGATGAACGGCGAAGCCTTTCTGATGGAGGCTTATCCGGTGCGGATCGAGGCGCTCGATCTCGCGGCGGTGGCGGTGGGGGTGTTGTTGCTCGGGGGGGCGATCAGCGCGGCCGTGGCCGCTGGGGTTACTAAGCAAGCTAAAGAATGAAACGGATTCTCTCTATCGTACTTCTACTTCTGGCCGTCGCGACGGCTTGTCATCGGGGTCCGCAGGCCATTCCGGAGCAGACGCTCCGGAAGATCATGCGCGATGCGCTGGTGAGCCAGGCGATTCTGCAGGTGAGCCGGTCGGCGAACAGGACCGACCAGCTGCCGATCGACTCGCTGGACATCCATACGGCGGTGCTGGCGCGGTACGGCTACACGCTGGCCGACTTCCGGTATACGATCCGCGAGCTGGCGATGCGGAAGAGCAACCCGCTGCCCAATATTCTGGGTCAGGTGGCCGAGGACATCAAGGTCTCGCGGATCGAGGCCGAACGGCGGTACCGCATTGTGCTGCGGATCGACTCGATCGCCCAGGCCCGGACGGCCGACACCGTTTGGCGGAGCGATACGGTGGTTCGGGGGCGTTTGGCGGGCTACCGGTTTGCCTACGCCGAGACGACGCCGGACGGCGATTCGACGGTGCGTGCCGGGAGCTATCGGCTGGTGTTCGACTACTCGACGGGAAGTCATGCACGGCCGTACACCAAGTCCGTGCGGACGAAGCGGATCGGCCGGAGCGGGCTGACGACCGAGACGACGCTGTGGCTGCCGCCGGCGACCGACACGACCGGTTACGACAGCGAGATCGCCGTGGCGCAGGATGTGAAGCGACTGGAGGTGAACTTCGGCGAGAGTCCGCGGCGTGACCTGCCGCCGGATACTTGTTACCTGACCCGGCTGCGACTGGTCTATATCCGTCCGGTGAGCGAGGCACGGAGCTTGCTGCAGGAGCAGCTCACCAGATTCCCGAACAACCTGAACGACTACTATGATACCATTTACGACGACACCTTGCGCCGGCGGCGGGAAGCGGCTGGCGGCGCCCTACCTGCTCGGGCCGGACGGTAGGCTGCGACGCAACGGCGTAGTCCGTTTTGCGGCGGACGGCACGCTGCTCGACCTGGAGACCGAGTGCGACCGGATCGACACGCTCCCCGGCACGGAGTACCACAACGGGATTCTGATTCCGGGGATGGTCAACGCCCATTGCCACCTGGAACTCTCTTGTTTCCGGGGGGCGATTCCGCCGCAGGTCGGGATGGTGGAGTTCATCCGGAACGTGGTGTCGCGGCGTGACGACTATCCGCGCGAAGTGCAGATCGAACAGGCGGTCGAAGAGGACCGGGCCATGTGGCGCTCCGGGGTGCAGGCCGTGGGGGATATCAGCAACGACACGACATCGTTCCCGGCCAAAATGCGTGCCCGCGACGAGGGGAGGACCCGTTACCACACTTTTGCGGAGTACTTCGGTCTGCCGGCCGAGGAGGAGGCCGAGGCGTTCTACCGCCGGGCGGTGGATCCGCTGCTGGAGGCGGGGGCGGAGGCGGGACTCACGGTCACGCCGACTCAGCACTCGACCTACTTCGTCTCGGATCGGCTTTTCCGGCTCGGGGCAGACTCGCCGCGCATGTCGATCCATTTCATGGAGACGCCTGCCGAGGTCGACTTTTTCGACCGGCGGGGCGGCATCTACGACCTGGTGACGGCTTCGGCGGGGCGTGAGCCGGATTTTCTCGGCTACGGGGGGCACGCCCGGAGGCTCGTCGAGTCGCTGCCTCGCGAAGCGCACCTCGTCCTGATCCACAACACGCAGATGCAACGCGAAGACATGGAGCTGATTTTAGACCATTTCGCGGAGGTGACGTTCGTCCTCTGCCCACGGTCGAACTACTACATCGATGCGGATTTCCCGCCGGCGCAGATGCTCTTCGAGGCGGGGGCGCGGGTGGCGTTAGGGACGGACAGTCTGTCGTCGAACACCTCGCTTTCGATGGTTGAGGAGATGCGGTGGCTCCTCGACCACAACCCGTCTCTGCCGCTGGAGGCGGTGTTGGGGTGGGCGACGCAGGGCGGTGCCCGGGCGCTGGGGCTCGACACGGAGATGGGCAGCTTCTCGGTCGGGAAACGACCGGGAGCGGTTCTTCTCTCGGGGATCGACTTTACGACGCTCCGACTTACCGAGGCTGCCGATAGCTTGCGGCTGGTTTAGGCTTTGGGGCTTTCTCCGCCTTTTGGCCCGTGCGATGCGGTTGTGGTGAGCTTTCTCTTCCAAATGGCCAATAAAATACCCTGTGGGCGCGCGCGGGGGCTGGTCTGCCGGGAGAAAAACCCAGCCCTCGCACACACCCCGGACCGGCAAAAAAACGACACAAAAAAGCCACACCCCGAACCGCGTACGTTTGACAAACGACTCGTCCGAAGTGTGGCTGAAGAGTAAAAAAAGACTACTGCCGCGCCTCCTTGTAGCGTTCCACCTGCCGCTTGACAGCGTCCACACAGAGGTCTACCGACTCCTCGAACGTCCGGCTGCGCCGTTCGGCCACCAGCTCGTTCCCCGGCACGAACAGTTTCAGGACTACCACCTTATTCCCCGCCTCGTCGTCCTTGTCGAGCTTCAAAGTCACCTCAGCTCCCGTACTGTTGTCGATCATGCGGTCCAGTTTCCCGACTTTATGCTGTACGAAATCGAGCAATTTCTGATCTGCGTCGAATTTCACGGATTGAATCTGAATGTTCATAACTGTTGGTCCTCCTTACTTTTCTTTGATGGTTAAAGCTGCCCTCGGATGGGCTTTGTTATACGTTTTTTTGAGCGATTCGATCGTGTTGTGGGTGTAGATCTGCGTGGCGGCCAGCGAGGCGTGTCCCAGCAACTGTTGCACCACCCGCACCGAAACACCCTGTTGCATGAGGTGGGTGGCGAACGTGTGTCGCAACACGTGGGGCGACCGTTTGCCCTGCACCCCGACCTCCGAGAGGTAGCCCCGCACGATCCCGTACACCCCCGCCGCCGTGAGTCCGACTCCTTTGTTGGATAAAAATAGACAATTTTCCGCTCCTTCGCAAATTTTTTCTCGCTCCCTCACCTGCAAATAGTGTTCCAAGCGTGTGGCCACTGTCGGCAAAATCGGAACGACCCGTTCTTTGGCCCCTTTTCCCATCACCCGCAAGGTCCGTTCGGCGAGGTCCAGGCTCTGCAACGTGAGCGACGTCAACTCCGACCGACGCAAACCGCAGCCGTACAACAACAGAACCACCATCGCATCCCGTTCGAGAGGATACTCCTCGGAGGGGTACTCCAGTGCTTCCGTCAGCCGTTCCATCCGGCTACGGTCCACGAACGCGGGCAATCGCCTGCCGCTGCGCAACGCCTTGATGTCGTGGACCGGGTTCCGGTCGACGACTCCCTCGCGCATCAGGTACCGGAAAAACGACCGCAAGGTCGAAATTCGCCGGTTGACGCTCCCGGTAGCAACCCCCGCCTCGACATCACGCATCACCCAACCCCGCACATCTCCGACTCCCACCATCCGAGGCTCCAACCAACCGGTCTGCTCGTCGACGGCTCCGCCGCTCTCCCGAACATACGCCTCGAACGCCCGCAAATCACGCGTATAAATATCCACCGTCGCCTCCGAACACCTCCGCTCGGCCTCCATATACCGCCCGAAGCACCCTATATAATCCATCATACACCCAAATATAAACCAACTTTTATAACTTGTTTTTAGCGACGAGAGGGTACTGTCCTTTTACCTTCATTTTCCCCGCGCTGCTTCGGTATAATGTGTAATCAGTCTTTAGCGACAGGCTGGGACTGCCGCTTTTTGGAAAAAGCGGCACCAAAAACTTTTGAGCTAGCATACGCTACGCCTTAGGCTCCGCAATCCTTAGGTTGTGGGTGGGGCTTTCCGGCGAGGCGCGTAAGGTAACTACAGCCTAATCGCGCCCCCGCCGAAAGTCCCCACCCAAAGCACCAGGCTGACACGGCCAAAGCATCCCAACGGGATGCGTGCTAAAGTTTTTTTGGTTCTTTTTGTTCACAAAAAGAACAGTTTCTGCCCGTAGCCAAACACAGTTTACAAACTATAACGAAAGCAAGACGAGAGAATCGAAGTTAGTAAGAACAGTTCCTGCTCGTTACCAAAGACCAGATTTTAAGCCAGGCTGGGTTTTAGTGGTTGAGAGCTTGTTGGATATCTTGGATGATGTCTTCGGGCGCCTCGATACCGACCGAGAAGCGGATCAGGTCCGGAGCCACGCCTGCGGCGATGAGTTGTTCGTCGGAGAGTTGTCGGTGGGTGTGGCTGGCCGGGTGGAGCACCGAGGTACGCGCATCGGCCACGTGGGTCACGATGGCGCAGAGCTGCAAGCTGTCCATGAAGCGTATCGACTCCTCGCGACCGCCGCGCAGGCCGAACGTCACCACGCCACACGTACCACCCGGCATATACTTCTGCGCCAACTCGTAGTACTTGTTGCCCGGCAGTCCCGGATAGTTGACCCAAGCCACCTTGTCGGTGCGCGAAGCGAGGTATTCGGCTACTTTCAGCGCATTCTCGCAGTGGCGCGCCACCCGAAGGTGCAGCGTCTCGAGGCCGATGTTGAGCAGAAAGGCGTTCTGCGGCGACTGGATCGAACCCAAGTCGCGCATCAGCTGCGCCGTGGCTTTCGTAATATATGCTCCCTTGCCGAACGCTTCGGTATAGGTCAGCCCGTGGTACGACTCGTCGGGCTGGGTGAGGCCCGGGAAACGGTCGCCCTGAGCCGCCCAGTCGAAGTTTCCGCTGTCGACGATCGCGCCGCCCACGGCAGTCGCATGGCCGTCCATATACTTTGTCGTGGAGTGGATCACGATGTCGGCTCCCCATTCGAACGGTCGGCAGTTGATGGGGGTCGGGAAGGTGTTGTCCACGATCAGCGGCACGCCGTGCGCATGAGCGATGGCGGCGAATTTCTCGATATCCAGCACGTTCAGTCCGGGATTGGCGATGGTCTCGGCGAACAGCGCCTTCGTGTTCGGCCGAAAGGCCCGGGCAATCTCCTCGGCCGGTGCGTCGCCGTCCACAAAGGTCACCTCGATCCCCATCTTCTTCATCGTCACGGCGAACAGGTTGAACGTCCCGCCGTAGATCGCCGAGGCGCTCACGAAATGGTCGCCGGCCGAACAGAGGTTGAACAGGGCATAGAACGAGGCGGCCTGACCGGACGAGGTCAGCATGGCCGCCACCCCACCCTCCAGGGCCGAGATCTTGGCCGCCACGGCATCATTGGTCGGGTTCTGCAACCGGGTGTAAAAGTACCCGCTTTCCTCCAGGTCGAACAGCCGAGCCATCTGGTCGCTGGTCTCGTATTTGAAGGTCGTGCTCTGGTAGATGGGCAATACCCGCGGCTCGCCTTTCTTCGGTTGCCACCCTCCCTGAATGCAGAGGGTCTCGCGTTTGAATCTCTTTTCCATGATCTATCGTTCGTTGTCTTACAATTTTTCTTGTCCGGCGGGCCACTTTTGCCTTGGCCGCACTGTTTGCGGTCTCCCGTTCCGTCGGGAGGGGGTATTTTCCTTTCGGAAAGAATACAACTCTTTCCTCGCCCCCGCAGGGCCGCGGGCTCTTTTTTTTCTGTATATGCTCTTTTCTCCTCCGCCCTCATGCGGGCACTTACTTTCTGCTATGCGGCAGAAAGTAAGCCCCCAAAAAACAAACACAACGAGCGCGGAGCGCGCATCCAAGGGGACTGCGCCCCCTTGGCTATCCCCCGCCGGCGAAGATTTGCCGAGCCAATTCCAGCCTTCAAGGGCCCAGCGGCACCGCAAAGGCCGGCGATGCGAAGCATCGAGACGGGCTCTACCAAACGCTTGGCCGAGTTCTCACCATGGCGGCGGCCCCCCCGGCACGCGGTACTGGCCATTCGGGCGAGAAATTTACCTCGAAAACCTCAGTCCTCGCCTGCCGAGCGGCACCGGAAACTAAACCAGCCCCAGCCGCTGCGAGATCTCCAGCATCCGACGAATCGACCGTTCCGCCCGCACCCGCACCTCTTCCGGGATGACGATCTGCGGTTCCAGACGCTCCAAAGCGTCCGCCATCTTCTGCAACGTCACCAGTTTCATGTAGTTGCAGTTGTTGCACCCGCACGTAGAATCCGTCGGCGGAGCCGGGATGAACCGTTTCGAAGGAGCCGCCCGACGCATTTGGTGCAACACGCCCGGTTCCGTCACGACAATGTAGGTTTCGGTCGAAGTATCCTCGACGGCGAACTTCAACAGACCCGCCGTCGACCCCACATAGTCCGACACCAGGATGATCGGCCGTTTGCACTCCGGATGGGCCAGGATCTTGGCCTGCGGATGCTCTGCCTTGAGGGCCAGGATCTTGTCGAGCGAAAACTCCTCGTGGACGTGGCACGCTCCGTCCCAAATCAACATGTTTTCGCGTCCCGTGATATTCTTGATGTAGTTGCCCAAGTTCCGGTCCGGTCCGAAGATGATGGGTTCGTCCGGCGGCAGGGATTCGACGATCTGCACCGCATTGCTGCTCGTGCAAACGATATCGGTCAAGGCTTTGACCTCGGCCGTGGTGTTGACGTACGAGATCACCGTGTGTCCCGGATGGCGGTCGATGAATGCCGCCAGGTCCTCGGCCCGGCACGAGTCGGCCAGCGAACACCCCGCCGCCAGGTCCGGCAGCAGGACTGTTTTTTGCGGCGAGAGGATTTTGGCCGTCTCGCCCATGAAGTGCACCCCCGCAAAGAGGATCACCTCGGCGTCGGTGGTCGCCGCCCGCTGCGACAGGGCCAGGCTGTCGCCCACGAAATCCGCTACGTCCTGCACCTCGCCCTCCGTGTAGTAGTGGGCCAGGATCACTGCCCGACGCTCCCGTTTGAGCCTTTCGATCTTCTCTTTCAGTGTCATCGTCAGATTGAATTTCAAACCCCTAATATAAACAATTATACGGAACTTACGCCGTCGGTCGGGTTCGAGACCGTCGGCGCGAGCTCCGTATCCGCTCGTACGCAGAGGGTTTTCCCTCGTCTGCGTCAGTCCATCAGGCAGAGGGCCATCGCCGCTCCGGCCCGAGCCACCTCGTACTCCAGTTCCATCAGACTATCCTTCAGCGCATACCACTCGTCCAACCCCAACAGAGCGTCGATCGAGGTCAGGTTGCCCGCCTCGACCGACTGTTTGAGGAGTTCCGGATAGTCCGTTCCGGTGCGGTCGCCCTCGCGGGCCGCCAGCGCCGCCGACAAGGCCGTGTAACGCGCATGGAGCGTCTGCAGATGGGTCCGCAGCTCCGATTCCGTGGCGGCATGCTGTGCCCGAGCCGCTGCGTCCTGCGCCCGCGCATGGCGCGTGCGACCGCTGTTCTGCCACAACGGAAGCGAGATACCCGCCAAGAGGGCATTGGTCCCTTTCGACCCCTCGATTTCGACCTTGTAACCCACCTTCAGTTTCGGGATCCAGGCTTGTCGGCTCAGCTTGAGTTCCCGCTGGGCGATGAGCGTGTCGACGGCCACGGCCCGGAGGTCGAAATCGGCCGCCAGAGCCGCTTCGACAAACTCCTCCCGCGTGCCCGTGAAGCCGAACTGCGGATAGCCCTGCGGCACGATCTCCCGACCGCCGTTCAGCTGGGCCAACACGGCCGACGCCTCGACCCGTTCGGTCTCGGCCAGCGCGAGGCTGTTTTCGACCTCGGTCAGCATCATCTGGGTGTTGCGCAGGTCGATCACCGAGCGATGTCCCGCCTCGACGGCCTCGCGGTAGAGGCTCACGGCGCGACGCAGGTCGTCGCGCCGGCGGGTCAGAATCCCGACCCGCTCGGTCGTGTAGTTCAACGCCAGGTAAGCCTCCGACACCGAACCCATAATCGCCCGCCGGGCCGACCGATACTCCTGTTCGGCCTTCGTGACGCCCAGTTTGCTGATCCGGTTGCGCTGGTGGTAGAGGGTCGGGAAGTCGAACGCCTGTTCCACCGCAATCTCATAACGCGACTCGCCCGTGAAATAGTATTCCAGTCCCACCTCCGGATCGTCCGGTGCGAGACCCGTCCGCAGGCCCCTCACCGTAGCGGCGTGTCCCTTGTCGGCCGCCGCCAGCTGCGGACTGCGGGCCGCCACATCGCTCAGAAACGCGGCGTAATCGCCCACCCCCTGTGCCGAGGCCGCTCCGACGCCCGACAGTAAAAAAGCAAACGTATAAAAGATTCTTTTCATTCTGTTTTTGTTGCAAAATTCCGCCTTTTCGGTCCGCCGGTCAATCCCCCGAATGGGGGATATTCCCGCCGCCGGACCCTTACTTATAAGGAGGCTGCCGCCCGACCCCTCCCACTACCGCACCTCGCCGCGGCGATGGATCAGCGCATAGACCGCCGGGACGACAAAAAGGTTCAACAGCGTGGAGGTCAACAGCCCGCCGAGGATCACAATCGCCATCGGACTCTGTATTTCGTTGCCCGGGAGGTCGCCCCCGAGGGCCAGCGGAATCAGTGCCAGCCCCGAAGTCAGGGCCGTCATGACGATCGGACTGAGCCGGTCGGCCGATCCGTGGAGGATCCGCTCGCGGAGACTCCGCCCCGCCCACTCGGCCTCAGCGGACAGGTGGCGGTAACGCGAGATAAGGAGAATCCCGTTGCGCGTGGCGATTCCGAAGAGCGAGATGAATCCGATGATGGCCGGGATGCTGATGATGCCCGAGGTCAGCCGGATGGCCGCCACGCCGCCGATCATCGCCAACGGCAGGTTGAGCAGCACGACGCCCGTCAGCCGCAGATCGCGGAATTCGTTGTAGAGCAGCATGAAGACCGCCAGCAGAGCCAGCAGCGAGGTCAGCAACAGGGTTCTCGACGCCGCCGCTTCGCTCTCGAACTGCCCGCCGTACTCGATGTGGTAACCCTCGGGGAGCGGCACCCGCTCGGCGATGCGCCGTTGGATCTGTTCCACGACCCCGCGCAGGTCGGCCCCCTCGACATTGCCCGAGACAACCAGCTTGCGGCTCACGTTCTCGCGGTTGATGGCGTTGGGCCCGGAGGTCGAGACGATCTCGGCCACGTCGCCCAGCGGCACCTTCACCGTTTGGCCGTCGGCGGTCCGGCCGTCGAGCAGAATGCCGGCGATCCCCTCCATCGACGAGCGGCTCACGGAGTCGAACTTCACCGTCAGGTCGAAGTTCCGTTCCCGCTCGTAGACCTCCGAGACGACCTGTCCGGCCAGCGCGATCTCGACCGTCCGCGTGAACTGCGACGGCGAGATCCCCCACTGCGCCAGCACCCCGCGACGCGGGCGGATCTGCAACTGCGGCCGTTCGATCTGCTGTTCGACGTTCAGGTCCACCAGCCCCGGAATGTCCTGCGTGGCGGCCTTGATGCGGTTCCCCAGCGCAAAAAGCTCCGGAAGCTCCGGACCGAAAATCTTCACCGCGATGTTCGACCGCGTACCGGACAACAGCAGGTCGATGCGGTGCGAAATCGGCTGCCCGATCTCATAGACGATCCCCCGGATGCCGCTCAACCGGCGCCGCACGTCGGCGAACACCTCGGCCCGGCTCCGATCCTTCAACACGAACGGCACGTCGATTTCCGAAGTCTCGGTCCCCAGAGCGTGTTCATCGAGCTCGGCCCGGCCGCTCTTGCGCGACACCACGACCACCTCCGGCACCTCCATCAACTCGGCTTCGGCCAGTTCGGCGATCCGGACGCTCTCCTCGAGCGAAGTGCCGGGCATCGCCGAAATCGAAATCGCCATCGACCCCTCGTTGAACGGCGGCAGGAAGTTCCGCCCCAAGGTCGCGAAGATCCCTCCGGCCCCCACGAACAGCACCACGGCCACCACAACCACCGCCCAGCGGTGTCGCAGTGCCCCGCCCAACAGCCCGACATACCCGGCCTTCATCCGCCGCACGATCCACGGTTCGCGCTCGTGCCGCCCCAGCATCCGCTCGCCGGTCAGCAGGTAGCTCCCCAGCACCGGCGTCAGCGTGATGGCCACGACCATCGACGCGAACAACGAGACGATGAACGCGATCCCCAACGGCCGGAGCATACGGCCCTCCATCCCGCTCAGGAAGAAAAGCGGTGCGAAGGTCACGATAATAATCAGCGTGGCATTCCAGATCGAAGCGCGGATCTCGGTCGAGGCCTCGTAAACGACTTTCAGAGAGGATTTGCGCTCGGCTTCGGGCAGACGGTGATTCTCGCGCAGCCGCTTGAAGACGTTCTCGACGTCGATAATGGCGTCGTCCACCAGCGAACCGATCGCAATGGCCATCCCGCCGAGGCTCATCGTATTGAGCGAAAAGCCCAACGCCTGCAGCACGATCATCGCCACGAGCAGCGATATCGGGATCGCCGCCAACGAAATGATCGTCGTGCGGAAGTTCCCGAGAAAAATCATCAGAATCACCACCACCAACACCCCGCCCTCGATCAGCGCCCGTTCGATGTTGCGCACCGAACTCTCGATAAAGGTGGCCTGGCGAAAAATCTCGGTCGTGACCTGCACATCGGGCGGCAGCTCGCGGGACAACTCGGCCATCGTGGCATCGAGTCGCTCGGTGAGCTCCAGCGTACCGGTCGCCGGCTGCTTCGTCACCGACAGCCGCACGGCCCGAACGCCGTTCACCGACGCATCGCCCATCCGCGGGGTCTTGCCCCCGGTCCGAACCTCCGCGATGTCGGCCAGCGTCACCGGAGTACCCTCCGCCGACAGCTTCACGACGCTCGACGCGATCTCCTCCACCGACGTGGTCCGCACCATCCCCCGCACGATATACTCGTTCCCGTACTGGTTCAGAATCCCTCCGGCGGCATCGGCATTCATCGACTCGGTGGCCGCCAACAACTCATCCAGACTCACCCCGTAATGGCGCATCAGCTGCGGCGAAGCCACGATCTGATACTCGCGGATGTCACCGCCCACCACCGTGACCTGCGCCACGCCGCCGGTCGACAACAGCCGCGGCCTCAAGGTCCAATCGGCCAGTGTCCGCAGCTCCTCGAGCGACGTGCTGTCGGCCGTGAGCCCGACCACCATCACCTCGCCCAACAACGACGACTGCGGTGCCAACACCGGCGCATCGGCACCCGCCGGCAACTGCTCGCCGATCCCGGCCAGCTTCTCGGCCACGATCTGCCGGGCCCGATAGATGTCGGTGCCCCAGTCGAACTCCACGGTCACGGTCGAAAAACCGGTGGTCGACGCCGAACGTACCCGACGGACATCCGTAGCCCCGTTCAACGCGGTCTCGACCGGGAATGTCACCAGACGCTCCACCTCCTCGGCCGCCATCCCCGGCGCCTCGGTCATCACCACCACCGTCGGTGAAGTCAAATCCGGAAATACATCCACCTCCATCCGACTCGCCGTATAACCACCGGCCAACAACATCAATACCGATACGAGCATCACGCTCAACCGGTTCCGCAACGAAAACTCTATGATCCTATTTATCATCGCTCTTCTATGTCTATATCATTCTATTATTTACAGCCTCGATCATTAGCGACGGGAGGGAACTGCCGCTTTTTGGAAAAAGCGGCACCAAAAACTTTTGAGACAGCATACGCTACGCCTTAGGCTCCGCAGTCCTCAGGTTGTGGGTGGGGGTTCTTTTAGGCGCGCCTAAGGTTTTCGCAGCCCAACGCGCGCCCAAAAAGAATCCCCACCCAAAGCACGAGGCTGACACGGCCAAAGCATCCCAAAGGGATGCGCTCTGAAGTTTTTTTGGTTCTTTTTGACTTCGTCTTCCTCGCGCTACCTCGGCAAAGCCCGTAAACGGTCTCTGCCCTCGGTACGCTGCTCGGTTGTTCACAAAAAGAACAGTTCTTGCCCGTAGCCAAAGAACGGGTTGTAATTAAAGATTAGTGAGAATGGCCGTGAGGGATAGCAGTAGACATACCGGCGAGTCGGACGAAGTAGGCCCCGGTGGTTACCACCTCGTCGCCGGCGGAGAGTCCGGAGAGGATTTCGACCCGGGCCCCGTCCGAAGCTCCCGGTCGGACCGGGAGCTTGCGGTAGTGGCCCGGCGAGAGTCGGACATAGAGGTAATTGGCTCCCTGCTCTTCGGTGAGCGCCGAGAGCGGTACCGTCAACACCCCCTCGCGCGTAGCCCCCTTGAGGTAGACCTCGACCACCGAGCCCGGTGTCAGGTCGCCGCGGTTTTCGAATTCGAACCGCACGGGAAGGGTCGGCGAACCGGTCGCCACGGCCCGGCCGGAACCGATCAACCGCCCGCCGAGCTCCGTGAGATCATGATTTTTGCCGTCGTACGGCGTCGTGAAGTTGGCCGTCCGTATTTCCGCCGTCCGGTCGAGGTAGCGTTGCGGGAGGTCGGCTCGCAAGACGAGGTTTCGATTGGCCGAGATCGTAGCCAGCGGCTGCCCCGCCTCCACGTAGTCGCCCTCGCCCACAGCCAGCGACGTTACGTAACCGGTGAGCGGCGTCGAAACACTCTTGCCGCCCCGCGTGGCGTTCTCGGAGAGCACCGCCACCCGTCGCCGAGCCACATCCACCGCCAGCCGAGCCGCCTCGAGGTCCGCTCCGCTCACCACCCGGTTGCCCGAGAGCGACTCGGCCCGGGCATGCTCGGCTTCGGCTTTGGCCAGTTCGGCCCGGGCATCGGCCAGCTGCTGGGGGTAGTTCCCCTTGACCATCCCGGCCGAACCCAGAATCAGAAACGGAGTCCCTTTCGCCACGCGCGTCCCTTCGGTGAGCCGCCGGCCGCCGAAGCTCACGATACCGGACGTGGTGGCCGTGACCGTCGAACGGTCGCCCGGAGCGGCTTCGATCCCGCCGCCCGTACGGACCACGCTCGAGAACGGACCCGTCACAGCCGTTTCATACGTCAGCCCGAGCGCCTCGGCCTGCGAGTCGCCCATCACGATCACACCCGGTTCGTCGACATGGTCGGCCTCGGTCGCACCTGCCGCATGGTCATGTTCTGCATGCTCGGCCCCCTCTTCAGCCGCATGATCGTGTTGTTCAGCCGCGTGGTCGTGGCCCTCGTGATCGTGGTCGTGGTCGGAAGAACCGGCCGCACCGCACCCCCACAACAGCGCCGACGCAACGAACGTCGACGCCAATATTATTGAAAATTTCATGAAAAAATCGTTTTACGACACTGAGAATCAAAAAGAAGATCCGCTCTTTACTATGCGGCACGCATGCCGGAAGAGCGGCTTGTTTAAGCCTGTCGTAAAACCGGAGGCGCCCGCCCCGCCGTCGCGTCGGGCCTCCATTGATCGATTAACCGTTGATCGGATTGAAAACAGAGCCGACTCCCCTTCTCCCGAAAAGTGGTCACTTCGGCGGCCGAATTTCCATGGCCGGTGCAGAAATCACAGACCAGTATCGGCAACCGGGCCCGTACCGGACTCTCCCGACTCCGGTCATCCTCTTCGTAGCGCGACAAAAAGGCCCGCCTCGCCACACATTGCGCCCCGTCTTCGCAGAGGCAATGGCATCCCGCTCCGACCACCTCCTCCCCGGCCATCAGCCCGACCGACCGTTCAACCGCTGCCGTCACTCCGCCATGCCGATGATGCGGCACCACCGCATGCACGAGCATCGCCGCACTGGCCACCAGCACGGCTACGAAAGCGATATGTCGACGCAGAGACATGAATCCCGTGGAAAGAGGAACACCACAAAGATAATGTTTTTCGTTTTCTTTATCGTACTCGTGTTATTTCTTCCCCTCTTCCCGAAGGCACCGCAACGGTACGCGAAGGCTGGATTTGGTTCTGACAAGCCCACTAGTCGCACTCAAAATCCCACCTTGCGGGCCGCCGCCAGCGGGCTTTGCGGAGAAAACCCCAGCTTTCGTGTGCCGAGCGGTACCTCGCGCCGCCGGGGGTGGCGGCGACTCGCGCACTCCTACGGAGTGCAGATTCCCTACTTGCTGACCAATGCTCGGACGCCCGGCCCGAAAAACCGCGCTCCGCAGCAAACCGCGCCCACAGGGCGCGCGGGCCAGCCGCCCCCCATCGGCTGGCTCCGCCGCTCGCACAGCTCGTGGCTACACCCGCCGTGCGGCTGCCCCGGGAAACTACTCTGCCCCACAATCATTGGCCGTGCGTCTTGGGAAATACTTCCGTTTCAACTCATCGTTGAAACGGGGTATTTCCCTCTTAAGGCGTGGCGCGCGGGGTTTCTCGCTATACCTTGCGATGCAAACCCAGCAAAAGCCCCTGTGGGGCCGCTCGACACTCGAAAGCTGGAGTTGGCTCGGCAACAGGAGGGAACTGCCCTTACGCCGGGCGACCGGTACCGCTCGTAAAACTGCCCTCAGGCCGGGCGGCCCCTACTAAGGCCGAGATAACCCCAGCAAAACACCCAACGGGTGCGCCGGGCAGGCGCGCCCAAAGGGCGTTTTGCTGGCCTGACGGGAGAGAAAAACGGACACAGACAACCCCAGCAAAATCCCGGTGGACGTGCCCAGCGGCACCGGGCGAGAAAACCCGTCAGATCGAGACGATGATGCCGAAGGTCGGGATGATCGTTCCGCCGATGACGTTCGGGTAGGTGACCATCTTGTAGGCGCCCGGTCGCGACGGGTCCGGCACGTACTGGCCCGTTGCGTCGCGCTCGGGCATCAGCCCCGGCTGTCCGTAGGCTTTGTAGTCGTAGAGGTTCTGGATGTCGAGGTAGAGGGCCAGCGTCCAGCGGCGGAAAAACCAGGTCTTGTCCACGCGCAGGTCCAGCTGGTGGAAAGCCGGGAGGCGTTCGCTGTTCACGAGTTCGTAGTTTACGACCGGCCTGTGAGTAGTCTCCCAGGAGTCGATCAGGCCGGAGCGTTCGACGTCGTAGGGCGTGTAGGGCGCTCCTCCGGCGAACCGCCACCGCAGGCCCACGTCCCATCCCCGGGGGAGGCTCCGCATCAGCACCACCGAGACCAAGTGGCGGTAATCCCAGTTCGAGGGGGTCCATGCCCCGGCCGGCGAGGCCGTTCCCCGGTTCCACCGCCGGAACTGCGAGTAATAGTAGGTGTAGGCCGCCGTGAGCCGAAAACCCCACAGGTCGTCGTTGCGGTACTCCAGCTCCAGGCCGTAGGCCCGTGCCGTGCCGTTCGAGGCCACCGGCTCGGCACCCACCGCAAAAACGTCGTAACCCTTCGAGCCGATCGCCGTGCTGTCGACCAGCGACATCGGATAGCGGGTGTAGTGCTTGTAGAACCCCTCCAGCGAGAGCCGCGAACGCGGCGACGGTTCGAATGCCACGCCTGCCGTGGCCTGGTCGCTGCGGATGTAGCGCAGCCGATCGCGATTGACCGTCGTTCCCGCATTGTCCCGGAACCCCATCGACGTATAGGCCGGCTCCTGGAAATACCGCCCCGCGCTGGCCGCCACCGTCCACCGCGGCGCAAAACGGTAGCTGATCCCCACGCGCGGCGAGAGCTGCCGCAGCGGATCGGCCATTCGGTCCGAGTAACTGTTGCCGTCGACCCGCAGCCCGAGGTTGATGTTCAACCGCCCCGCCGCCAGCTGTTTGTTGACCGACGCGAAACCCGCATAACGAACCAGCCCGATCTCCGTCCGGTAAATCTCGTCCGCCGCCTGTCCGCCGAACATCACCTTGCGGAACGTCCGGTTGTCGTACCCCCCGTGTTGCACCCCGGCTCCTGCATGAAGCGAGAATCCGCGGCCCAGGTCGGCATCGTACTCCGCCCGAAACCGCACGGCCGATTCGTTGGAGCGATAGTCGAGGTTCTTCCCCCGGGCCGGATCGTTGTCCTGCCACTTCTGGAGGCTGTTGTTCAACCGGTCGGTGCTGGCCACGAGGTTCAACACGCCGTTCGGCGTGTAACGGGCATAGACGGCGCCCACCACGTAGCTCCACTGGTCGTTCTCCGGGAGGTAGTCCAGAATCTGTTGGCGGTCGGGCGTGAGGTCCTTCATCGAGAAGTTGAGCCGGCTCCGGTCCAGCGATCCCAGGGCGATGACATAGAGGTGGTTGCGGTCGTCGAAGTGGTGCGAATACTTGATTTGCGCGTCGTTGTAGGTGGGCAGGAAGGGGAGCTGCAGGAGGCTGAACAGCACCTGGAGGTAGCTCTGTCGGACGGAGGCGATGATATTGCCCTTGGAGCCGACCGGCGAATCGATCGTCAGGGCCGCATCTGACGCGCCGACCGAGGCTTTGAGCAGAAACCGGTCCGGGTTGCCCTCGGCCATCCGCAGGTCGAGCACCGAGCTGAGGCCGTTCGACCGACCGGCCGGAAAGGTCGAGGTGTAGAGCCGTGCCGCACTCAGGAAGTCGCTGTTTATCAGACTCACATTCCCACCGCTGGCTCCCTGGGTCGTAAAGTGGTTGATGATCGGTATTTCGATCCGGTCGAGGTAAAACTTGTTCTCGTTCGGTCCGCCGCCCCTAACCACCAGGTCGTTCCGCGAGATGGGGGTCGCCACCACCCCCGGCAGGTTCTGCACCACCTTCGAAATGTCGCGGTTGCCTCCCGGGCTTTTTTCGATCTGCTGCAGGCTGAGACTCCGGTTGCCGAGCGGCTGCGCCTCGGTGTGTCGCCCGGAGCGGCCCGTGACCACCACCTCGCCCAAGCGGGTCGCTTCGGTCTCCAGTTCGGCGTCCACCACGCTCTCGCGCGCCGCCGTGACCAGGAAAGAGCCCGTCACCGCCTCCTTGTACCCGACGCTGTGCACGGTGAGGGTCCGGTAACCGGTCGGAACCCGTTCGATTCGGAAGCGACCCGCCGAGTCGGCCAAAGCGCCGATGGTAGTCCCGCTCACCACCACCTGCGCGTAGGGAACTCCCTCGTGCGAGGCAGCGTCCGTCACCGTTCCGCGCACCATACCCCGCGCGTCGCCGCCCGACTGGGCGTACGCCGCGCCGCATGATGCAGCCAGCGACAAGGCCAAGCAAAGGAAAAAAGGTCTCATAAACAGCAGCTTGAAGTCCAGGTCGCCGGTCGCCCCCTTTCGCCTTTCCGCCCCGACCCTCCCGACCTGTTTGGGCGCCCAAAGATAGAAAGTCGACCGCAAACCACAAGCCCCCACTCCACCGAAGGCTGCTGCCTTCTCGCCCCCACATCGTCCCCTCGGCTCACCAGCCTCAGAACGGCAGGTCGTCGGCCTCTGCCGGCAAAGCTGCCGGTTTCTCGGCGGTGGGTTTTTCGAGGCTCTCCGCCGCTTTTTCCGGTTCGCCCCGACGCTGGCCCTCGCGCTGGCCGCCGCTCCCGCCGCCCAACAGCCGAAGCTCCTCGCCCAATATCTCGACCGCATACCGCCGATTGCCGGTCGCCTCCTCGGTCCACTCCCGCGACCGCAGCTTCCCCTCGACATACACCTGGCTCCCCTTCCGGATATACCGCTCCGCAAAATCGGCCGGACCCCGCCACACGACCACCGTATGCCACTCCGTATGGTCGCGCCGCTCGCCGGTGGCCGAATTGTAAATCCGCTCGCTGGTCGCCACCCGAAGACGAGCCATCTTAACACCCGTCTCCAAAGCCCTCACCTCCGGCTCACCACCCACATATCCGATCAAAATCACTTTGTTTACCATCTCCTGTCTCCCTTTCTTGGTCATTAAAACCCCAAGATACGCTTTTTCTGCCTCTCTCAAACAACACTCTCCCGAAAAAAAACTACCTTAGCGCAAATTAGCCGCTTTTTTTAATCATTCGGCTTTCTGCAACTGTTCTTTAGCGACGTGCGGGTACTGTTCTTTTTGTGAACAAAAAGAACCAAAAAAACTTCAGAACGCATCCCGTTGGGATGCTTTGGCTGTGTCAGCCTCGTGCTTTGGGTGGGGATTCTTTTTGGGCGCGCTATGAGTTTTAGCTCGCATGAAGCGCGCCTAAAAGAACCCCACCCATAACTCTGAGGACTGCGGAGCCTAAGGCGTAGCGTATGCTAGCTCAAAAGTTTTTGGTGCCGCTTTTTACAAAAAGCGGCAGTCCCAGCCCGTAGCCAATGATTGGTCGAAGAGACCGAATAATTAAGTATAACAAGGGATGACGAGTTTTTGGAAGAGTTTTTTTGCGAGTTTGTTGGCCGTTTTGGTCGGCAGCGGATTGTTTTTGTTGTTGAGTTTGGTGGTTTTGACCGGGATGTTGGTGATGATGGGGGGGAGTGGGGGTCGTCGGGTTTCGTCGGTGAAGCCTCATAGTGTGTTGCGGATCGATCTTTCGCAGCCGTTGGTGGAGCGTGCGACGGGGAATGCGTTGGATCTGTTCGACTACGATGAGTTGGGGTTCCGGGAGCAGATCACGCTGTACGATGCGGTGGCGTTGGTGGAGCGTGCGGCGACGGATCCGCGGATCGAGGGGATCTACCTGCAGGTGCCGATGGCGGTACCGATGGGGATTTCGGCTTTGTATGAGCTGCGCGAGGCGTTGGCCGAGTTTCGGGAGCAGAGCGGCAAGTTTGTGGTCTCGTATGCCGATGTTTATTCGCAAGGGGGGTACTATTTGGCGTCGGTGGGGGATCAGGTGTGGCTCAACCCGCAGGGGGGAGTAGCGTGGCAGGGGATGGCTTCGAACACCGTGTTTTACAAAGGATTGTTCGATAAGCTCGGTGTGCGGGCCGAGCTGGTGCGGCACGGACGCTTCAAGGGGGCCGGCGAACCGTTCGTACGGGAGTCGCTGAGCGACGAAAACCGGGAGCAGATCGGGTCGATGGTGGGTTCCGTATGGGATTTCGTGGTGGACGAGGTGGCTCGGTGCCGGGAGGTGGAGGCGGACAGTTTGTTGCGTTATGCGGAGCGGCTGTCGGTGGCGACGCCGTGGGATGCGGTGCGGCTGGGGCTGGTCGACAGCCTCTGCTACCGCGACCGGGTGGTCGAGGAGTTGGCCTCGCTGTGCGGCGGGACACCGGCCGAGGAGGGAGAACCGCGCCTGGTCGACCTGGGCGAGTATCGGTCGGCGACGACCGGCCGGGACAAACGGCAAAAGAACCTCTCGGGCGGGGATCGGGGGGAAGTGGCCGTGGTGTATGCCGACGGAGATATCGTCGACACGGGAGACAGCCGCGAGGAGATTGTCGGCAACGCGCTGGCTGCGACGCTGCGCGAGGTGCGCAAGGACGACGACGTACAGGCTGTGGTGCTGCGGGTGAACAGCCCGGGGGGGAGCGCCTTGGCGGCCGAGATCGTGTGGCGGGAGGTATGGCTCACGCAGCAGACGAAGCCGGTGATCGTCTCGATGGGCGGCTATGCGGCTTCGGGCGGGTATTACATCGCCTGCGGGGCGGATTACGTGGTGGCGACGCCGACCACGCTGACCGGTTCGATCGGCGTGTTCGGCCTGACGTTCGACGTCGGCGAGGGGGCCAGGGAACATTTGGGGCTGACGACCGACGTGGTGCGGACGGGGCCTTCGGCCGATATGGGGAACCTGTTCCGGCCGATGACCGCGGCCGAGCGGCTCTATATGCAGAACGGTGTGGACTCGGTGTACGCCCGGTTCCTGGAGGTGGTGGCCCAGGGGCGGAGTCTGGAGCCGGACAGCGTGGACCGGCTGGCCGGCGGACGCGTGTGGACGGGGCGGCAGGCCGTGGAGAACGGATTGGCCGACGGCCTCGGGACGTTGCAAGGGGCCGTCCGGATCGCGGCCGAGGCGGCGGGGTTGGAATCCGACACCTATACCGTGCGGAGGTATCCGGAGCCCGAACAACCGTCGTTCTTCTCGGTCATGGGTTCGCTCTCGGCCGAGGCGGCGGCCAGGGTCTTGGGACCCGGGCCGGGAGTGCGCGGCGACGGGCTCGAGGCGTTGGGGAACGAGGCACGGAACGTGCGACGGCGTATCATGAATCGCGGAATCCGGGCCGAAATGCCTTGCCGGGTCGAAATAGAACATTAAACAAACTCAACGGATGAAAGTGCTGCTCAAGATATTGGCCGCGCCGCTCTCGTGGCTCTACGGGCTGGCGGTCGACATTCGCCACCGGTTGTTCGACTGGGGGGTGCTGAAGAGTCGCGAGTTCGACATCCCGATCATCAGCGTGGGGAACATCACCGTCGGAGGGACCGGAAAAACCCCCCATACGGAACGGCTGATCGAACTGCTCGACGGCGAGTTCCGCGTGGCGGTGCTCTCGCGCGGCTACAAGCGCAAGACCAAAGGCTTCGTACTGGCCCAGGTGAACAGCTCGTTCAAAAAGATCGGCGACGAACCGAAGCAGATCAAACTCAAGTATCCGCACATTCCGGTGGCGGTGTGCGAACGGCGGGTCGAAGGGATCGAACGGCTGCGCGAGGCACATCCCGAGGTGGACCTCATCATCCTGGACGACGCCTTCCAGCATCGGTACGTGGAACCGTGGGTCAATGTGGTGCTGATGGACTACAACTGCCCGATCTACGAAGACCATATGCTGCCGCTCGGACGGCTTCGCGACCGGCCGGCACAGCTCACACGGGCCCATATGGTCATCGTCACGAAGTGTCCGGAGGAGATGAAACCGCTCGACTTCCGGATCATGAGCAAAAACCTGGACCTGTATCCGTACCAGAGCCTGTACTTCACCCGTTTCGTGTCACAGGATCCGGTGCCGCTCTACCCGGTATTCGGACAGCCCGCCACCTTGCGGCGCGGGACGCCGGTGGTGGCGATAGCCGGAATCGCCAACCCGCGCAAGTTCGTCGAAGAGCTCCGGCAGCAGTACGACGTCATGCGGACCTTCATCTTCGGCGATCACCACACCTTCAAAATGAAAGAGATCCATGCCCTGGAAGAGGCGCTGCGACAGCTGCCGGCCGAGACGGCGGTCGTCATGACCGAGAAAGATGCCGTGCGGCTCATGAACAGTCGCAAGATCAGCGACGACGTCAAACGGCGGCTCTACTATAGTTCCATCCGGGTGGAGTTCCTCGAAAACCGCGAGTGCGACTTCCGCCGACAACTCAATCAATATGTCAGAGAGAATCAGAAATACAACGTCCTTCATCCGGAGTAGGCTCGGGCTGACCGCAGGGCAGGGGGCGGAGGTCGGGAGCTGGCCGCGGCCGGAGATCGGAATCGTACTGGGATCGGGGTTGGGGGCGTTGGCCGAGGAGATCGAGGTCATCGCGGCGTTGGACTACGCCGATATCCCGGACTTTCCGGTTTCGACGGTGGCGGGACACCGCGGGCGGTTCATCTACGGACGACTGGCCGGACGATACGTATTGGCCATGGAGGGACGGGTGCACTACTACGAGGGGTATCCGATCGGCGAAGTGGTTTTGCCGGTGGCGGCGATGTGCGGCTTGGGGATCGGAACGCTCGTCGTATCGAATGCCGCGGGAGGGTTGTCGCCGCTGTTCGAAGCGGGGGATATCATGGTGATCGAAGACCACATCAACTTGATTCCCAATCCGCTGATCGGGCCGAACGACCCTTCGGCCGGGACCCGGTTTCCGGACATGAACGAGCCGTACGACCGGTCGTTGATCGCATTGGCGCACCGGGTGGCGGAGGAGCAGGGGACGGTGTTGCGCGAAGGGGTCTACATCGGCTCTACGGGACCGAGCTATGAAACGCCGGCCGAGGTGCGTTACTTTCGGACCATCGGAGGGGATGCGATCGGGATGTCGACGACTCCGGAGGTGATTGTGGCCCGGCATCGGGGCGTGCGAGTCGTCGGTTTCTCGCTGATTACCAATGTTCTGACGGGTCGGCCGAGTCGATTGGGTGGCCGTGCGACGCTGACGCACGAGGAGGTGATCGAAGTGGGGGCCCGTGCCACAGCGCGGTTGAGCCGCTTGGTGCGTGAGGTGGTGGCGCGGCTCTGACGGGTGGGTTGGGGTGCCGCTCGGCACACGAACCGGGCCTGCCGGGCGAGAAGTTTTGGCTGCCGGAAAGGTAATACCGGGTGCCGGGAGGCACCGCCCCCGCGGCGTAAGCGGGGCCTGCCCGGCCT
>CAJTNK010000019.1 GCA_910577885.1 uncultured Rikenella sp. | reverse complement strand
TTTGGGTACCTTTTCTTCAGAAAAGGTACAGTACCCTCCTGTCGCTAAAGAACGAGTATCAAAGTAAAAGGGACAGTTCCAGCTCGTTGCTAAAGACAGTATTTAATAAGTACCGAAGAAGATGGCAGAGGAAAAGATAGTTGTCATGACGGCCACGGAGTTGGAACAGCGGCCGTTGCGCGATCGGTTGGGGGATTGGGAGCGGGCGGGGAGGCGTGTGGTGTGGCGGGTCGGTGGTATGGGTGCGGGAGCGATGGCGGCGGCGACGGTGGAGGCGGTGCGGGCGGAGAGGCCGGGTGTGGTGGTGTTGGTGGGGATTGGTGGTGCACGGCCTGGGGTGTCGTTGGAGGTGGCGGAATCCGTGTTGGTCGGGAGCGACCGACAGGCCGATTTGGGGGCTTGGCGGAGCGAAACGGGGCGTTTCGAACCGTTCGACGGGTGGGCGGAGGCGGCGGAGACGATTGTGTGTCCTTATGTTGAGCGGCTGGGGGCGCGGTTTCGGGTTTCGGGGGCGCGGTCGGTGAATGCGGCTTGCGCGCCGGTGCCGTGGCGTGACGGGGAGGAGGTCGAGTCGATGGAGGGAGCGGCTTTTTTCGGAGCGTGTCGGATGGCCGGGGTGGCGTTTCTGCAGCTTCGGGCTATTTCGAACCGGGTCGGCGACCGGCGCGATGCTTGGCGGATTCCGGAGGCTTTGCGCTCCTTGGCCGATGCACTCGAGGGGTTGTTGAACGCGCCGGAGTTGCTTAATCTACGGGACAGAGGATGAAAATAACGAAAACGAATGCGGCCCGGCTGTTGGACCGGGCGGGGATCGATTACGAGCTGATTCCGTATGCTGTCGATGAGGAGCACCTCGATGCCGGACATGTGGCCGAACAACTGGGCGAGGATGTGCGGCAGGTTTTCAAGACGCTGGTGTTGCGGGGCGATCGGAGCGGGATTTTCGTGTGTGTCGTCCCGGGCGACCGCGAGGTGGACCTGAAGGCGGCGGCTCGCGTGTCGGGCAACAAGAGTGCGGCGATGCTCCACGTGCGCGAGCTGCTCGAAACGACCGGATATGTCCGGGGAGGATGTTCGCCGATCGGGATGCGGCGGGCTTTTCCGACTTTCATTGACGCAACGTGTCGGGCGTTCGACCGGATTTACATCAGCGCCGGTGTGCGAGGCCTGCAGATTGCGATCGCTCCGGAAGCATTGATCGCTTTCGGTCGGCTGACAGTTGCACCGTTGACGATCATCTGAGACTGTAAGAGTTTGAATCTGAAAAAAAGGATGTTTCGATGAAAATACAAGGGAAATATACCTCGGCGGAAGTGTTTGCTCCCGAGATTGAGGAGACGGCTCGTCAGTTTGCGCAGGAACTGTGCGATCACCCGGCGATGGCGGGGGTTCGGATTGCTCAGATGCCCGACGTCCATGCCGGTCGGGGATGCAATGTCGGAACGGCTTACGCGGTGGGCGAGTATGTCAATCCGGAGCATGTGGGGGTCGACATCGGGTGTACGATTTCGATGCACAGACTCTCTCGTCGGGTAGAGCCGGCTGATTTCGCGCTGCTCGACCACCGGATTCGCGAGACGATTCCGATGGGGTTCGAGGTCAACGAACGGAAAACGATCGACGACAAGAGTTTGTTCCGGTTTCTCGCCACGGAGTACGACAAAGCGCGGTCGGCCGCTCCGGAGCGGATCTGCGAGGTGGGACGGATCGATGAACGGTTCGTCACGGCGTTTCTCAAACGGATCCGGATGCAGGAGGGGCTTTTTTATAAAAGTCTCGGGACGCTCGGCGGCGGAAACCACTTCATCGAGTACGGTGAGGATCGGGAGACCGGCGAACCGTGGTTGACGATTCATACCGGTTCGAGGAATCTGGGAACGAAAGTGGCGGGATACTGGTGTACGGTGGCTGCCAATCCGAAGAAAAACCGGTTTGCGGGCTTTTTGGACGGCGATAACCGGAACGGTTACCTCTCGGATATGGTAGTAGCCCAAGCTTATGCGCGTTTCAACCACCTCACTATCCTGGAGCGGATCGAAGCGTTGTTGGGGAAGTTCGACGGCCGGCCGCAGGTCGAAGAATCGCTCTTCACGACCCACAACTACATTTCGCTGGAGGCGGTCTGTCCGGTGCTGCGCAAGGGGGCGATCGACGCATCGGCAGGGCGGCGGGTCTGCATTCCGTTCAACATGCGGGACGGCATCGCGATCGGCATCGGACGCGGCAATGCCGACTGGAACCACTCGGCTCCGCATGGGGCGGGGCGGCTTATGTCGCGGTCGGCGGCTCGCAAAAACATCTCGTTGGACGAGTTCCGGGCGTCGATGGGCGGGATCTTTTCTTCTTCGGTGTGTGCGGGAACGCTCGACGAGTCGCCGCAGGCTTACAAACCGATGGAGCAGATCCTCGGGCTGATCGGACCGACAGTCGAGATCGTCTCGATGGTGGTCCCGAGACTCAATATTAAAGATGTCTCGAAATGAACGCGTGCATTCGACTGGGGGGGCTTCGTCGCCGGCGTCATAGTCCTCCGCCGAGCGGTTTTCGGAGGTAGATCATGTCGTCGAGCGCGACTCCCTCTTCGAGGATCGGGTGGGGCGTAATGGCGGGTGAAGAAGTGACCCTCTACAGCGAGGTTCTTGAGTTCTCGCACCTCTTCGCCTGTTCTTCCCGGTTCCGGTTCCGGGCCTGTCATCGCCTTCTCTCGGTGGAAACATTCCTGAAGAACAAGGTTTCGCTCACGACAGAGGAATGCCGGACGACTTCAAGCACTTCCTTGAAATGCACCCCGGCATGAGCATCGAAGAGGCTTTGCACCGTTTCCGTGACGAGCAGAAAGCCAAGCTACGCCGCAAAGGTCTGCGTTTACATTAAGCAAATAAGAGTCGCTGAAATAACTTGCTTTCAGCGACTCTTAATTACATGGGGTAGTGGAGGGAATACAATTAGTCTGTATTCCAACGAGCATCTGAATCTCCATCATAGGCATCCAATGGGTCAGAATACTCATTGTTATTTATATAGTCCTCATATGGTGGCTCATAGTCCATCTCTGGAGTTATGTTTTCTATATTTCCATGAATAAGCCCGTAATGGTCTATGCAATATTGGTACTTGAATTCATCAATAATTTCAGAGACCACAATAAGACCATCATGGAAATTATTATCTATGGAATCTAAACAGTATTTCGGTTCTATGACAATATTGCAGTTTATATCCATAAATCCGACCGTCCCATTTAAGACAACCCCTATCGTATATTCCCAAGCATCAACTATTTGGTCATATTTAGGCTCTACCAAAACTTTTCCATCGGTATCAATGACACCGAATTTACCATTCTTCTCAATCAACAGACGATTATAAGCAAACAGATGAATTCCATCATATATATTTGGTAGGATAATTTCACCTTTATAATTCAATAATCCCTTATATTTACCACTTGATCCATATTGTTTGAGTTTGGCAAATATGGAATTTGATGGAGAGGACACAATTTCATTTGGCTTAATTGTCTTTCCAAACACAAAAAGATTTCCTAATCCATATTCTGTAGAAGAATCTTTGAAGTATCCATAAATAACCATATCTTTAGTCAAAAGAAACTCATAAGAATCTGTATAAAAAGATAGTGCATTGAGTTGGCTAGAAACGGCTGCCAAATTAATCGCTCCGTTAATTTCAATGTATTCCATAAATAATTAGATTTATCTATCTTTTATATTTCCAATTTTACTCAATCTTTCAAATACGGTTGTGCCAGTAAGTCGTTGATACCGATTAAGTCCTTTAATTAGCCCACTACCAAACTCTTTATGTAAAAAAGTCATTACGCTAAACATAGGACTGTTATATAGCGTTAAGGCATAATTCATGTCCTTCTGACATAAAACCTCTCTGTCTGAACGCTCATCAATTACACAAGCGTTTAATCGATTGAATTGTTGCTGATAATAATGGGCTGTTTTAGCAAATATATTTTCCTGAATTTTTTGCTTAATTTGCTGTTGTTGTATTCTAACAGCTTGAGCGACCTCATAAAATTGTTCTATTTGGGCGAAATCAGAAGAACTCAACCGTGAAGCATAAATATGTTTGTACTTATCCCATGCATTTTCCTCGAAAATTGGGATAGAGTAATGTAGTTGTTGCTCATTAATTGCCTCACCAGAAACTCCCTCAGCTTTTAAATACTCAATGTTCTTCTCAATGTTTTTTATTTGAAGAATAAGAATTGTTGTTGCCGATTTTAGGTTCTTATGTTCCTTGTTAAGGTATATAAATAGAGTGACCAGAACTGTAATTACTAATATTATTGTCTGAAAGAAATTTGAATTCAAAAATTCTATCATGTCATTAAATGAGTTTTATTGTTCATTGTTTAATGCAAAGTTACGAATTATTTATGGGATTTTAACGATTAAGCGTGGTGACCCAGCGAAATTTTGGCTGAGGTCACCACATTTTTGAGGCTCGAATACAGTTAAAGTCTGTTAAAGTTTGGGGTTGCGAGGCGGCGGCATGGGGTTGAATGACGCTGAATGGATTTGGATGAATTTGAAATACATACTGATTGTCAGCGCATTAAGCCGGCGCGGCGAAAGATATGCACCTATTGTAACACGCATAACAAGCAATATTTCAGCGTGTTAGAGTAGGCGTGGTGACTAATGTGGCGACTCGGAGGGGTGTAGTTGAATAAAAGACCGCTAACTCATTGAGAATTAGCGGTCTTTTGTGGTGCCACTCGGAATCGAACCAAGGACACAAGGATTTTCAGTCCTTTGCTCTACCAACTGAGCTATGGCTTGTAGTTCAGTATTTTAAGCCTATTGGATGCTCGTTTGGGGGACGGCTGGTTTAACTGGCGGTTTAACTTTCTGTTAAATCGGGAAATGTGAATAATAGGTTTAACAATTAGAGATTTAAAGTACGTCTTAGGTATACAACCTTGTGTTTGCTGAAACTGGCGAGTAGAAAAAAGAAAACCCCATTCCACCGGAGCAGAATAGGGTTTGTTGAATTAATGATGGCTGCAATCAGTCTAAATCGCATGCCTTGACCACCACAATCTTTCCATCCTGAGAGAAAACCAATTCGCCGTTTTCACGTTTTTTCTGTTCCACCAGCTTCTGGTATGCCAGTTCGATCCCTCGGAGTATCTTTTCTTCCATCTGTTGTACTTCAATCTCGCTCATAGATTCAAAGATAGCGAAAGTTGTCGACCAAAAAAGACCCCCCGCCGGAGCACAACGGGGTAGAACAGTAGTGTAAAAAATAGGTCTGCTGTGTGTCATGTTAAGCCAATCCAAAGGATCAGCCCGATGATGCACAGGGCGATGAGCAGACTAATCAGACAGCCTTTATAAGAGTCTTTCATAGATAGATCTTATTGGGGCAAACTTATACCCACTCAGCGCAATTTCTTTCAGTTAAATAGATGACATAATTCTCGGAAAGATCATCCATAATACCTCCCCAAAAATGTGTCACACAAAAAAGAACCCCGCCCTACAGAAGCAGAACAGGGTGGAAGTGATTTTAGATGCTATTTGCCAAAATAAGCATGTGCAGATGGAGTCAATAAATGCTTTATTTTTTTATAAGAAAGCGGAACTCCGATGGTTCCCATTGCATATGATGCGATGTCATACGGCTTATAAACAAATAAGATTCCTTTAGGTAATAGTATGAAGTTTTCTGTAATAAGGTGATTATTATAGGGGTAGTCATCCAATTCATTTTTAATCAGTTCCGCAAGTTCAGATTCCGTGTTCTCGGCAAATAACATAGTCAATGTTATTTTTTCTCCTTTACACAAATCATAATTACCCATCGAGAAGGGTTCCACTCCATGTACTCCGCCCCAATCATAAAAACCTTGCATCATGTGGATAAGCACTCTATTATTCATCACTTTTACAGCAGAATACTGCTGAGAGTGTTGGTGTGAGTTATTTGGTAGTTGGGATTCACGTTCTGCAAAAGTTGTTTTTTCATACCTTTTGATCGCTTCGGGCAGTGTTAGTGTAGAATTAGTGGAGAAAAAATCCTGGATCATCAAATCCCTTATTCGATTGATCTCTGGCGTATTCTCCGTAGGGTATATAAATGAATAGGCGAAGTCGAGAATCACACCGTTTTTAAACTTTAGCCCATATTTTTTAACTGTTAATGTATCTAAAGCGAGAGCAAAAGAGTTGTTTTGAACGATCTCCTGCTGTGTGTTTGTTTTTGCCAATTGCACTTGTAACAAGCCCAATAGAGGTTGAATGGATTCGTATCCCACAGTTCCAATGCAAAAGAATGAAATCCGATCTGTTACGCTCATTGGGGCATTGTTCGACCATTCTCCGCAATTCAAAGTGCATTGCTTTAGGAAAGTTAGATTTTCAAAAATCTCGACTAATTCAGTGCCTTTTGGTACCACTATATGCCCCTGTTCAGCCGCCTTATCCAACCACTCCATAGCCTGTTCATAATTCAGAGCCACACCATTGCCATTTGCATAACAAAATCCTAAATCGAATTGAGCCTTAGCATCTCCTTGTTCGGCAGCTTTTCGATACCAATAAACAGCTTGCTCATAATCTTGTTTTACCCCCCTCCACCCATTTGCATAATACTGGCCTAACTTAAACTGAGCCATAGCATTTCCTCGTTCCGCTGCTTTTTGCCACCAATAAACAGCTTGTTGCATATCTTGCTTCACACCTTCACCTTCTGCATAACACAATCCTAAATTGAATTGAGCGTTGACATTTCCTTGTTCGGCAGCTTTTCGCCACCAATAAACAGCCTGTTCATAATCTTGCTCTACACCCCATCCATTTGCATACCACCGTCCTAACTTAAACTGAGCCGTAGCATTTCCTCGTTCGGCGGCCTTACCAAACCAGTAGATAGCCTCTTCCAACTCTTCATCCGTCAGCTTCTCTCCGTAATCTATGGGCAGCGCATAATAGCTTCCCATCTTGTATTGGGCTTCGGCATTGCCAAACCAGGCCAGCGGCCTTGTTATTAAAGTATTATAACAGGGGTTCAGATACAATGGCCCTCTGTCGCTCAACGTCACATAAACCACCAAACCAATATACAGTAGCCCAATACTGCTGATTATAAGGCTGGTTATCTTAATGATTTGTTTCGTGTTCTTCATGGTTCAGTAAAATGCTCTTGGGTGTTATGAAAATAGCCCTTTAACTTAACGTTGGCTCTTTAAGAACGATGGTTATAAATTGATCGACTTGAACGCGATAGGTTGCTTCATGATACAGATGCTCGATATAATAAGATACGAAACATTTAATAGTGACACAATTCCCGGAAAAGGTCGTTATATACCCCCTCCGAAAGTTGTGTCACTTGTTTGTTTCTTTGCAAACAACGCTCTTCAATTTTGTTTTGTAGTCCTGTTGCTCTCTGTCATTGAGATATTTAATATCTCTACGCTCTTCTAACTCAACCCATAGAACTTTGAAATAAAATTCCCAATCTATTTTCTCCGGATCCATTTGAGTAGAATACTCCGATCGCGAGTTATCTTGCTCTCGTTCTCGACTAATCTGTGCCAAAAGATCAATGATTTTATCCTCAGTCAATTCCCTATCGGAATATTGCCTTTGTTCAATGACCGTGTCTAATTGGACTTTAATTTCTCTTAAAATAGGATTCGTCTGAACTTCTTGCTGTACTTGGTCGAATTTGGACATCATACTGTCTGTGTGTTTATTTTGACACCCAAAGGTGTTTTGAATAGCTCAGAGAGAGCTTAAGAATTATCCTAATCTCTCTCTGAACCAAGTTAAACAGTTATTTAATGATTAGATTTCCTACAGTCTTCTTTTGCTTGCGAAAACTCATCTTTGGAAATCTCATTACCTTGAGGGTCATAATATTTATCGAGACCAACTTTTTTGCCATTGAAAAACTGTCTCGTCCAGTAATAGCCGTTAGGAAGTTTATATATACCTTTTCCATGAGCCTTGCCATCTTTAAATTCCACTGTCGCTTGATCACCGTCTCTCTTTAATTCTTTGACACCAACAACGTATATACCAGTTAGTGGTTTACCACTTTTAGTATCATATACAATATCAGTAGCTTTATCATGATAAGTTTCTCCTTTGTCTTCATATCTAACTTTGGTTCCACAACTGGAAATTAGTGTGCTTGTCAATAATAATGGCAAAATGAGTGAAAGTGTCTTTTTCATTGGGCTGTCAATTTTTAACGTTTAAAAGTGTAAATGAGGTAGTACTCGCTTGGTGAAATGACACTTGTTATTTCCCAACCGTTTTTCAGTTGTTGAGACAAATCTTGCTTGAATTTGTCGATGTCACTCCCTGCGGGGTTAACGTAATAAATTTCTACACTTACTTCTGGATTCATTGCTGTTTGGTTTTCTCCCCCGCCTCAGGTGGGAGTGTTGTGTAAAAAGGATTTGTTTAGAAACAGAAAAAGCGTGAGGCTGTTTTGAATCTCTTGTCCGTCCCTGAGGCTCTGGAATGCCATTACTCCGAACAAGAGTAAACAGCCCACGCCCATATCGGAATACGCCCTCGCGCCACCCTCCAGAACGGAAGGTGATCGGCTGCGTACAGATACAAGACGTGAGCGTCTACTCGGCTCGCCTCAGAGTAATGTGAATTTTCCAGATTCAAGGATGAGGCTCGCGATTGAAACGCTTCTCTATGTCTATTTGCAAAGATAGACAAAAAAGATGCGTTTCAGATGGGCGTGGATGGAAAAATAAATTATTCTAGCTCTTCGCAGATTTGGGCAATGACCCAGTCCATATAGACGGCTTGGCCGCTTGTCGTACGTCCCCACCAACAGCAACCGTAGTCGTCGATTACCACTTCACCCTGTTCTGCGAGTTTGGCAGCCAACCAGTCGCTCACCAGCCACCATTCCAAAACCTTGCAACCGGCATCATACAACGATTCACACTCCAGCTTACCGCACTGGATCAACTCTTCGACGACGGAAGATTGGGGGTACAGCACATGAATCTTCGTTAAAGTTTCTCTATCCATAAGGCTCTCTGTTTAAAGTTCTCGGAACCTAAAGAGTGTCTTAGGATTTAACGAGTTGTGCATGTAATAACTAGATAATAGCAGCAAACTGTTTTTCCCGCCGACAACCGGGGAGGGGGATCGATAGGGAGTATTCTTATGCGTGCAACCTATGTGCAACTGTCAGAAAAAAGGAGTCCGTAAAAGATATTCTATAGCAAACTGCAATCTTCCGCTCAAAAAATCTGGCCTTACTAAACAGAACCTTTTTTGATCTGGAAATGAGCTTTATAATAACACATACTCTTTAGATAGCGCGCCGAGGGCGCAAAAACAGGCAAAACAAAGGCACAACTCTCTCTCAGTAAGAATTGTGCCTAATTGAAGAGTGACGTAATTTCCATGGGGTATATAAAAGGAGATTTCAGCCCATTATGTCACGCTTCTGGAATCAATGTTTTTTACCTTTCAAATTCCATTTTCGTTGGTTGCCCGTTCTGGTTGCCGAAGCTTCAAAATAACGAGTAATATTCTCTCCTATTCCTCGTTTATCGTATTTGATCCCATAAGCATCATAAATTGTTTGCAGCTGTTGATTGACTTCCGCTGTTGAGTAAATCGTATTCGGTTGAAAATGTTGATAAACCGCAGCTATTACCTCCGGTTGAATGGCTTGATCGGCAGACTTGACCCGATCGATCTCTGCACGAATGGCAGCGTCTTTCAAACTGAGTTCCTTGACTTTTGCATACCCTATCGTGGCAAATGCTTCGAAATATAAAGGGTGCTCCTTTTTCAGAGTTTCATAAATCAGTCTATCCTTATGTGTTTTGCGTTGGTAAATCCCGTACAATATCCGTACACGTTCGGCTTTGGATGTGTTTTTATCAGCCAACTGCTGACGTTCTTGATCCGTATAGATCAGGTATTCCGATTGGGCATACACGTCGAAAGCACCGGAATGACGATAAGCTTTATTTAATGCGGCAGGAGTCTGATACAGCATTTTCAGACGTTCGTCCAGATAGGCATTGTTGTGGCGAAAATAGTTGGGAGTACCTCGGGGCGTGACAAATCCCTGAGAGACATAATCGGTTCTGTTAATGGCTTGGGTAAGGAAATGTTGGGCACCTGTCGACGTCGCCTGTTTTTGTAATGCGACCAACTCTTGGTAACCCAGATGTTCTTCCTTTAGAAATTGTTCTAATTCTTCTTTGGTTCGATATTTCAGCTTCCAATTCGTGTTGGTAATGTGAATCAGTCGCTCGACTCCGTTTCGAAATCGTCCGGCTATTTGAATGGCCTCTGTTTGCGGGTCGATCAAAGTAAATGGCAGATTGTTTTTGACTTTAAAGACATCGGAAATCAAAACAACTCGGGGTTTTATGGATAACTTGATGTCGACGGCTGAATAGAAACGACTGGTAAAGAAATTATAGCGATTCAAATTCGGTGTTCCGTTTTCGTCAGTCACTGTATCGAACACCTTATATTTAGCCTTTTTCAGCTCTTTTGCAGCATCGGTACTGCAATAGATATTCGTATGATCTACTATTTTTAGATCTTCGATTAACTCCTTGATACCCTCCAGTGAGTTATAAAACAGACATACCGGAAGATCTTGTCCCAATTCTTGTAATGTACGCTCGACTTGTTTGTGTACGTTATTGGTTGGTTTCAGTTCCAAGGGTTGCCGATAGTCGAAAGTCGGTCTGATTTTAATGACCTGAAAGCCTTGTTCTTCGAATCGAGGGTCGTTAATCACAATCGGTGTAGCTGACACCATGGCTTTATAGGTAAAATCGAAAAAATCGTCGATAGGTAAAGCCATATTTTGACGGAAATCGATCTCTGAGACCAGTTTCTCACATTCGTCGATCAACAAAAAGTACTCCTTTTTATAAGGCTGTTTGAGTCCTTTCAGCGCGTCGACGACTTTGGGATAGCTGTCCGGGGTAGTCATCAGTTTGACCCATTGTTTGTCCTCTATTCTGCTTTGAACGCTTTTGGCAATCTCTTTCGAGGACTTGGATCCGAACACGCCGATCAGCGATTTATGTTGTTGGCATTTACCGGCAATCACCGGAACATTCGGCTCTATGATGATCGAATGACGCTCGGAGAGTATTTCAAGGTGGGTCGCTCCTGCGCCACAGATGGTCTTATTCAGAATGCAGTTGGTGGGCACACGTTTATCTGAAAAAATATGTTCCGTATATTGACCCTCGGATAGCTCTTTATAAATAACCGGCAGGGCGGAGCTGTTTATATCAGGAATATCGCGCCAAGAAGCAACGGAAGAATAGGCTTCCACTTTTTCCAGTCTGGCCAATAGCGCGTCGGTTGAACCGGGAAAGAAACCGTAGTCGATACTTCCGTATGGATAATAGGCTTTTACGCAAACACCCTGCTCTCCATCCTGTTCTGTTGGCGTAAAATAGGCGACATTATACAGAACCTCACGCCGGAGATGTTTGAGAATATAATTCTCTTCTATAAAATCGGGTAAATGGCCATCAGAAAGTTCGGGTGGCAAATCGGTTGTCTTCCCTGTCAAAAGATAAGTAAGCAAGAAACGCTCGGCCCGTGGAGTCAGCCATATGAAAGGAGAAGTTGACCTGTGGCTATACAAAACCAAGTGGTAGGAGGGTAGATTATTTTCGGTTTTTAAAGACCCGTGTAAAGCCACGCCGTCTCGTACCAGCATCTTAAATGCGTGCCAATGTTGTGCGTTGTCCGATGCTCGTAAAGCATATAAGGGGACGGATTCACTATCAGGTAATTCAGGAAGTCGATCAAAATTGAATTTAGTCATAGTATTCATGTAATTAGGTTTGTTAAAGATAGAGAACCGTTATGAAAAAGAAAAGAGACTATCCCAAACGGAATAATCTCTTGAAGCCGGTGACGTAATTGAAAAGGTGGTATAAAAAGGAATTTCTTTCCGAATTGCGTCATCGTGTTATAGGAGGTGTTTCATGGAGCTTTACTAAGCATTAGAAATAATATTGGGGATTGTAAACGTCTCTTTTGTTTTCTATGGATTGTGCGTCAAATAAAAACGTGTACATTTACAGCAATTAAACAAATTGAGCATGAAATCATTTAGTCAATTTATTCAAGATATGGGTTTTGTAGAATACCCATTCTCAACGTATACGACAGAAAATGAAAAAGGGAAAGAAGATAATCTTTTTGTATCCCCTTCAGGCTATGCTCCAATCATACAAAGTTTTAATCAAGAACAATCTCTAGTGCTGATTGGTGACAGAGGAACTGGTAAAACTGCTATTTTACTTGACTTTGAAAGAAATCTCGATAAAACCAGCACATTGCTGTGTTCGATAGACAATTTCGAGTCATTGCGTCTTAATTTTAATACGGTGGATTTTTATAAAATCTTGATCCGCCAGTTATCGATTCAGTTGTCTCAAAAATTAGCAACTGAAAAATATAGATTAAAAAATCTGACTAGATCAGACAGAGTTCTACTTTCATATCTACTATTTCATTTTCTACCTAAACTCTCTAAGAAAAATCTAACAGAAGAAATAGATAAAATCCAATCGAATCCATATATTAGAAAAATTAAAAAAACATACAATAAGATTCGATTCATATTCAACTGGGGGCTATCTCTTGGTGCCAATGTATTAGATAATTACATTGCAGCGTATTTCAACATCCCCTCCACTCTTAATAGAACTGAAGTGCGAGATTTTCTTCCGACATTAGATACTGATGGTGATTTGGATTTTGAAAATATGCCTATGAGTTATGAACTTTTCGAGATGGCATTGGATCTATTGCCAAAATTGCAATTTAAGAGGATGGTTGTCATTTTAGATAAATTAGATGAAGATTGGAGATTGAATAATAATGGAGAAGCCATAGCTGATTTTGTTCGTCCTATATTGATTGATAATAAGTTATTACTATCTCATAAGATTCAACTTGTTATATCAATGTGGTCTACTCCGTTTAATTATCTAAGCGCAGATGTTAGAACCCAAAAACATTATTGTCCTAGATTAAAATGGGAAAGGGAAGATTTGGTCAATGTATTAAATAAACGATTACAAACTTATTCAAGTGGTGCAATAACTTCATATGTACAACTTTTCGGAGGGCAGCTTAATGCACAAAAAGATGATTTGATTTTTGATCTAGCTAATGGTAATCCTAGAGATTTGTGGCATCTATTTAATCAATTATTATCTCAACAACATCAAAAAAATCCAGATTCATCAATCATTGAGTCTACAACAATTGATGCTGCGGCAAGAAAATTTGTTTTAGAGTTTAACTACTACGAATATTACCCCAAAAAGCCAAATGCAAGAGCTAACTCTATGGATTTCTATTCATATGCAGCTTTATTATTGAGATTGGAAGGTGAAATATTTACACGAAATCAATTGAATATTTTAGCTGGTACAGGTGGGTCGACTCATAATTATGTTGTAGGAATGGAACGTATTGGTTTAATAATTAAAAATAGTAATACTGAATCTTCTGCTCTAACATATCGAATTAAAGATCCCAAGGTTGTTTATGCTTTGAAACATGGATTGCGCATAGAAAAGAGATAAACTAGAACCCCATTATTCTTATAAAATTCAAGAGATTATTTGTTTGGTGAATAATCTCTTGAATTCATATAACTTAACTTTGGAAGTTAATACAATAGAAATTGTTCTATTGTATTTTCCGTTACAGCAGGTGTTTCATAGCCTCGTCGATCTGGGTGTTTTCAAAGCTGTCGAGATAGATTTGGGTGACTTTCTCGGAGCTATGGCCCAACGATTCACAAATAATCGAGGTGCTCACACCCTCACGTTTCAAAACGGTAGCGAAACTGTGACGAGCTACGTAGGTGGTCAAATCGATCCGGAGATTTAATGAGCGCCCTACCTTTTTCAGTTCACGGTTCACTTTAGTAATCACCTTGTGGATGCGATTTCGTTGCTGTTGTTCTGTTCGATGCGCGGGGGAAAGAATCGGAAACAGGTAAGGGGTCGAACGATCTGCATAACGTGCGAGTATCTCCTCGGCGGTTGGCTGTAACGGCAGACGGATCAATTTGTGGGTTTTGCGGCGCGTATAAACCAGCCTATGTTCAATTCGATTGTCGACGGTCAAGTAAGCCATATCCACGAAATTAATGCCTCCCGTCAGGTAAGAAAAGGTGAAAAGGTCGATCGCCAAACGGGTGTATGCGTCGTCGCTGACATGATGGATAATCTGTTCGATCTCTTGTTTAGTAATGGAACGTTTGGCAGTGGCGCGTTGCAGCTTCGATACCTTGAAACTCTTGAACGGGTAGTTTTCCGGTTTTACGATTCCTTGTTCGAGGGCTATGTTGTAAAGCACACGGAGCGTACGAAATCGTCTTCCCAGCGTGTTTTCTGCATATTTCTCGCCTCGGAGCCAGCTTTCGTAACGTTTGAGCCAGGCTGTGTCGATGTCGCTGAAATAGAGGTCCAGGTGGCCGTTAAATCTCAGTAAGGAGTTGTACAGTTCCTGAAAGGTCAATGCGTAGCCGGTACGATGATCTGTTTTGAGGCTTGCGATGTGCTGTTGGAAAAGTTCGCCGACGGTGAGTTTTGTTACGGGACGATGGAGATGTTCAAGCAGCGTGGATGGGGTGAAATCCCTGTTTTCTGTAGTCAGATCGAGCAAAGTCTCGCGATACTCCTGCTCTTTTGCTGCAATCAGCTGCTCAATACGAAGCTGGTTGGGACAATTGCGTTTCGGACGGTTGCGTTTGAAGTCCCAGTGGTCGGCGCGTACAGAGATGCCCAGACTTTGGTATTTCTTTTTGCCCTCCCTACACACGCGAATCATGAGAGGATGCTCGCCGTTGGCCAGTGTTTTCGACCTGTAACAGAGGATGTTAATTCCGGTATTCATGGTGAATTTCGGTTTAACTCCCGGTTTAACTTTGGGTGTCAAAAACCGCGAAAACCAGCCGCGCAAAGCACAAAAAAAAGCGTCTACATTTTCATGTAAACGCTTGATTTAGAAGTGGTGCCACTCGGAATCGAACCAAGGACACAAGGATTTTCAGTCCTTTGCTCTACCAACTGAGCTATGGCACCTTCTGTCGTTTGCGTTGCAAAGGTAGGCAAAATTTCCGATCCGCCAAATTTCTGTCGAATTTTTTCGCGAAAAAGAGCTTTTTTTGAACCGCGCCGAACCGTGCCCCGCTCGGCTGACCTATCTTTGTGCCGTCAAACATGTCGCAGACTATGGAACGAAATATCGAAGCGGAGATTCGCCGAAGAATACTCGTGTTGGACGGTGGACTCGGGACCCTGATCCAGGCCCGGGGGCTCACGGCCGAGGATTATGCGGGGTATGTCGGGTGCAACGACTACCTCGTTATCTCCCGGCCGGATGTGGTGGAGGAGATCCATGCCGCTTATCTGGAGGCCGGGGCCGATATCGTCTCGACCGATACGTTCAATGCCAACCCCGTTTCGCTGCGGGACTACGGGCTACAGGCGCGCACGTACGAGCTCAACAAAACGGCTGCTCGGTTGGCGCGCGGCGTGGCCGACCGGTTCGAGGCGCGAGACGGTCGGCCGCGGTTCGTGGCCGGGTCGGTGGGGCCCACCAATCGGAGCGCCTCGATTTCGCCCGATGTGAACGACCCCGGGCGGCGGAACGTGACGTTCGACGAGCTGGCCGAGGGGTATGCCGAGCAGATGCGGGGGTTGGTGGACGGCGGTGTGGATGCGATTCTGGTGGAGACCGTTTTCGATACCCTGAACGGCAAGGCGGCCATCTACGCGCTGCGGACGATCCTCGGGAATGCTGCCATGCCGCTGATGGTCAGCGGCACGATCACCGATGCCAGCGGTCGCCTGTTGTCGGGGCAGACCGTCGAGGCGTTTTATGCCTCGGTCGAGCATGGGAGGCTGTTGAGCATCGGGCTGAACTGCGCCTTTGGGGCGAGGCAGATGATGCCCTATGTCGAACGGCTCGGGCGGGTGGCCAAAGGGGCCGTGTCGGCACACCCCAATGCCGGACTGCCCAACGTCATGGGCGGGTATGACGAGGGGGCGGAGCGGATGGCAGCGGTGATTGAGGAGTATTGCCGGCAGGGGCTGTTGAATATCGTCGGGGGGTGTTGCGGGACCACGCCCGAGCATATCCGGGCGATTGCCCAAGTGGCCGGGAAATACGAGCCGCGCGCGTATCGTGCGCCGGCGGATAACGATGGAGCGACGGTGTTGGCGGGGTTGGAGGTGCAGCGGATCGAGGCGGCGGCCAATTTCGTGAACGTCGGCGAGCGGACCAATGTGGCGGGTTCGGCGCGGTTTGCGCGGCTGATCCGCGAGGGGGCGTATGCCGAGGCGCTGGCCGTGGCGGCCGAACAGGTCGAAGGGGGGGCGCAGGTCGTCGATGTCTGTATGGATGCGCCGATGATCGACGCCCGGGAGGCGATGACGCGCTTTCTGAACCTGATGGCCGCGGAACCGGAGATTGCCCGGCTGCCGGTGATGATCGATTCGTCGGACTGGCGGGTGATCGAGGCGGGGTTGCGGGTGGTGCAGGGCAAGGCGGTGGTCAATTCACTTTCGCTCAAGGAGGGCGAGGCGGTGTTTCTCGACCACGCCCGGCGGGTGAGGGCCTTCGGTGCGGCGGCCGTGGTGATGCTCTTCGACGAGCGGGGGCAGGCCGACTCGTATGAGCGGAAGATCGAGGTGGCCGAAAGAGCTTATAAGTTATTGGTCGAGAGTGGTTTCCCGGCCGGAGACATCATCTTCGACCCGAATATCCTGGCCGTGGCGACCGGGATCGAGGAACACGACGACTACGGGCGGGCGTTTATCGAGGCCACGGCTTGGATCAAGGCCCACTGTCCGGGGGTGCGGGTGAGCGGCGGGGTGAGCAACCTCTCGTTCTCGTTCCGGGGCAACAACCCGGTGCGGGAGGCGATGCACGCGGTCTTTCTCTACCACGCCGCGCGGGCGGGAATGGAGATGGGGATCGTCAATCCGTCGATGTTGCGGATCTATGACGATATCGAACCGGAACTGCTGGTTTTGTGCGAGGATGTGGTGTTGAACCGGCGGCCGGATGCGGCGGAGCGGTTGACGGCCTGGGCCGAGGCGCATGCGGCCGAGGCCCCGAGCGGCGGCGGTGGCGTCGCGCGTCGCGACGCCTGGCGCGAAGGGACGGTCGAGGAGCGGGTGGTATATGGGCTGGTGAAGGGGGTGACGACGCACGTCGAGGCGGATACGTTGGAGGCCTATGAAAAATACGGTTCGGCCGTTGAGGTGATCGATCGGGTGTTGATGGCGGGAATGGCGAAGGTCGGGGAGCTGTTCGGCGAGGGGAAAATGTTTCTGCCGCAGGTGGTGAAGTCTGCGCGGGTGATGAAACAGGCGGTGGCGGTGCTGGAGCCTTTCATCCGCGGCGACGAAACGCGGGAATCGGGAGCCACGTTGTTGGTGGCGACGGTGCGGGGCGACGTGCACGACATCGGAAAGAACATCGTCTCGGTGGTGTTGGCCTGCAACGGCTATCGGGTGGTGGACCTGGGGGTGATGACGCCGCCGGAGAGGATCGTGGAGGCGGCGCGTGTCGAACGGCCGGCGGCGGTGATTCTCTCGGGGTTGATAACGCCGTCGCTGGAGGAGATGCGGGTGGTGGTCGAGCAGTTCGAACGGGCGGGGCTTCGGATTCCGATCTGTGTCGGAGGGGCTACCACGTCGGAGCTTCACACGGCGGTGCGGCTGGCACCGGCTTACGGCGGTTTGGTGGCTCACTCGACCGACGCGTCGAGCTGTGCCCGGCTGGTGAACGGGATCTTGAAAGAGCCGGGCTTCCGCCAGCACTACCGGGATCGGCAGGAGGCGGTGCGGCTCAAATACACGGAGCTGCAGGCGGCACGTACGCTGCGTCCGTTGGCCGAGGCGCAGGAGCGTCGGTTGAGGCCGGTGTTCGACGACCGGACGGTGGTCCGTCCGCGGCAGCTGGGGCGGTGGGTCTTGGCCGACTATCCGTTGGAGCGGCTCGCGGAACGGATCGACTGGAGTTACTTTTTCGTGCAGTGGGATCTGGCGGGGCGCTACCCGGAGATCTTCGACCATCCGACCCGGGGCGCGGAGGCGCGGCGGTTGTTCGACGATGCCCAAGCCCTGTTGCGCCGCTTGATCGCCTCGGGCGAGGTGCGGGCCGACGGGGTGGTGGGGATCGTACCGGCGCGCGGCGAGGGCGAAGATATCTGGTTGCAGGGGTGTGTGCACGGCGACGGTACGGCCTGCGGCTGCGGGGCGGGGGAGCGGCGGTTGGCTTTTCTCCGGTCGCAGGATCCGGAGGCGGAGCACAATCCTTGCTTGTCGGATTTCGTCTCGCCGGGGCCGGCCCAGGGGCTGCCGCAGGACCATGTGGCGTTGTTTGCGGTGGGCGTTACGTGCGACTTCCGGGGCGCGTCGGACTACGAGCATATCCTGGCGCGGATCCTCTGCGACCGGTTGGCCGAGGCTTTGGCCGGTGAGGTGGCCGAGCGGCTCCGCGACGAATGGTGGGGATTCCCGGTCGGAGCCGACGGCTTGCGGGTGGCGCCGGGCTATCCCGTAGCGCCGGACCATGCGCCGAAACGGCTCATCTTCGACCTCCTCGAGGTCGAAACCTCGGTGCCGCTCCGACTCACCGAAAACTGCATGATCCAACCGGCCGCAGCAGTGGCGGGGCTGGTGCTGGCCCACCCGGAGGCGCGCTATTTCCGGATCGGGGTGGTGGACGATGAACAACTGGCCGATTACGCCCGTCGCTCCGGACAACCCGTCGAACAACTCCGCTGCACAATGCCTAACAATGTCCTGTAATGTCATACCCTGTTCACTCTTCCGCGCTTTACTTCGGCAAGTCTGCAAACGTTCTTTGTGCTGGAGGGTACTGTCCCTTTCTTGAAAGAAAGGGACCCAAAGAACTTTCAGATAGCATACGCTACGCCTTAGGCTCCGCAGTCCTCAGGTTGTGGGTGGGGCTTTCTCGGCGGGCGCGTAAGGTAATTACAGCCCAATCGCGCCACGCCGGAAAGCCCCACCCAAACACAGGCTGACACGGCCAAAGCATCCCAGCGGGATGCGCTCTAAAGTTTTTTTGGTTCTTGCTAACTGCGCTGCGCTTGTTTTCCTCCTCGCCGCTCACCATAGCCCGCAAGCGGTCTCTGGGTTCGCTGGCAGCGTCGGTTGTTCACAAAAAGAACAGTTCCGTACGGTAGCCAAACACGGTTTTCAAATTGCAGAAAGTAAGACGAGTAACAAAGACAGACGATGAAACGAATTTTGTGTTTATTTAATATTGCGCCGTTGTATCGGGCCGGGATCTACCGGCGGATGGACGAAGAGGCAGCGGCGGATGGGAGTGGAGTGGAGTTCGAGTTTGCGGCCGGCGAGGAGTCGACCGGGGGGATCGCGTTGATGGATTTGCGGAGTTTGGGCGGTTTTCGGGGGTATCTGCATAATGTCTACCGGCGGGGCGGGAAGCTGGTTTGGCAGCGGGGGGCTTTGGGGCGGGCTTTTGGCGGACCGCGGTACGACGCTTATATTCTGACCGGCAATCCGGGGATTCGCTCCAACTGGTTGATCGCGTTGTGGGCCCGGGTTTTGGGGCGGCCGGTGTATCTTTGGGCGCACGGGCTCCACGGCGACGAACGCGGGTGGAAGCTGCGCAAGAATATGTGGTACCTGCGGTTGGCCGGACGGTTGCTGCTCTACGGCGAACGGGCCTACGGGCTGTTGCTCGAACGGGGGTTTCCGGCCGATCGGATGACGGTGATATACAACTCGTTGGACTACGAAAAACAGGCGGCCATTCGGGAGCGGATCGGCGACCGGGGATTCATCCGGAACTACTTTGCCAACGACCTCCCGTTGTTGGTTTTTGTCGGTCGGCTGACCGCTTCCAAACGGCTCGACCTGTTGTTGGAGGCCCTCGAGCGGCTCGACCGGGAGGGGCAACCGTGTAACCTGGCGATCGTTGGCGACGGTCCCGCGCGCCAGCAGCTCGAACGACAGGTCGAGGAACGGGGGCTGGCCGATCGGGTTTGGTTCTACGGCGAGACCTACGACGACCATATTATCGGGACGTTCCTGTACCACAGCGCGGCATGCGTCAGCCCGGGGAACGTGGGGTTGACGGCGATTCACGCCCTGACGTTCGGCACGCCCGTCGTGACGCACGACAACGGCAATCGGCAGGGGCCCGAGTACGAGGCCATCGAACCGGGACGGACCGGGAGCCTCTTTGCGGAGGGCGATGCGGGGGCGCTGGCGGGGGCGATTGCGCCGTGGCTGTCGGCCTCGGCGGAGCAGCGCAGCGCCACGCGCGAGGCGTGTTACCGGGCCGTGGACGAGAAGTTCAACCCGGAGCGACAGATGGAGATCCTGCGATCGGTGTTCGGCGGTTCGGTGGCGGAGGAGGGGCGGGGGTAGCGAAAATTGGTACGCTATTTGACCATTCCAACCGGAATAATAGGCAAGAGTTATGGAGAATCAAATGGAAAATTCAGAGAACCAGGAATTTGACAACCATTCGTTGGACAACGCCGTGCCGGAACCGACGATCGATACTGACACCCTGACATCGGACCAGGAGCCGCAGGATGCCGAAGCGTCGGCCGAAAGCGACAAAATGGCAGAGGCGTGTCGCGAGTGGCAGGACAAATACGTGCGTTTGTCGGCCGAGTTCGACAACTTCCGCAAACGGACCCTCAAAGAGAAGATGGACTTGGTGGCCAGCGGCGGCGAGGAGATGATCCGTGCGATCATTCCGGTGGTGGACGACTTCGAACGGGCCATTGCGGCGTTGGAGGGCAAGGAACACGTGGCGGCGGAGTGCGAGGGCATTCGGCTGATCTACCAGAAGTTCCTCGACATCCTCAAATCGAAGGGGGTGACCCCGATCGAGGCGATGGGCAAAACGCTGGACGTGGATTTCCACGACGCGGTGGCCAAAGTCCCGGTTCCGGAGGCCGAACGGAAGGGAACCGTGATCGACGTGGTCCAGACCGGCTACCTCCTCAAGGACAAAGTGATTCGGTTCGCCAAGGTGGTTGTCGGCGAGTAGAGAGAGAGGGGGGGCGTAGGGCCGCACCCTCGGTTTCGGTGACGAACAGCGAGAATTATTCATACCAGGTAACGTAGGAGAATGGCAGAAAAGAGAGATTATTACGAAGTGCTGGGCGTGAAGCGTGACGCCACGGCCGACGAAATCAAAAAAGCGTATCGCAAAGCCGCCATACAGTTTCACCCGGACAAGAACCCCGGCGATAAGAACGCCGAGGAGAAGTTCAAGGAGGCGGCCGAGGCTTACGACGTGTTGAGCAATCCGGACAAGAAGGCTCGGTACGACCAGTTCGGACATGCCGGTATGGGCGGTGCTGCGGGCGGAGCCGGAGGATACGGCGGCTTCGGCGGCGAGTACGGCGGGTTCTCGATGGAGGATATCTTCTCGCGGTTCGGCGATATTTTCGGTGGCGGACGCTTCGGCGGGTTCGGCTCGGGCGGTGCCAAGGCGGTGAACCGGGGCAGCGACCTGCGGGTGAAGGTCAAGTTGACGCTGGCCGAAATCGTCAAGGGAACGACCAAAAAACTCAAGATCAAAAAGGAGATCGCTTGCGACCAGTGTGGCGGAACGGGGGCCAAGGACAGCGACTCGTACTCGACCTGTTCGACGTGCGGCGGTTCGGGGCATGTGGTGCAGGTGGTCAATACGTTTTTCGGACGGACGCAGACCACGGCCGCTTGTCCGACCTGTGGCGGGACCGGGAAGGTGATTACGACCCCTTGTTCGAAGTGCCACGGGCAGGGGACGGTGAAGGGGGAAGAGGTCGTGGAGATCCATATTCCGGCCGGTGTGGGAGAGGGGATGCAGCTTTCGGTGGCCGGCAAGGGGAATGCGGCTCGGCAGGGGGGGATCAATGGCGATCTGTTGGTGGTGATCGAAGAGGAACCCCATGCGGAACTCACGCGAGAGGGCAACGACTTGATATACAACCTGCAGCTCAATGTGGCGGATGCCATTCTCGGGGCGTCGGTCGAGATTCCGACGGTCGACGGCAAGGCGCGCATCAAAATCGAACCGGGAACGGTGGCCGGACGGGTGCTGCGGCTCCGCGGCAAAGGGATTCCGGACGTGAACGGATACGGGACGGGGGATTTGTTGGCGGTGGTGGATATCCATGTGCCGGCGCATGTGTCGCCGGCCGAAAAAGAGGCACTCGAAAAGCTCCGCACGTCGGAGAACTTCAAACCCAAGGCGCAACCCAATGCCGGCGGGGGTGCCGGAAAGGCCCGAAACCTCTTCGAACGCATGCGGAACTACTTCATGTACTAATAAATCGTTCGTTTTTTTTGATAACCATTCATTAGCGACAGGAGGGTACTGTTCTCTTTGTGAACAAAGAGAACCAGAAAAACTTTAGAACGCATCCCTACGGGATGCTTTGGCCGTGTCAGCCCGGTCTTTGGGTGGGGACGTTTGGCGGGGGCGCGCTAAGGTAATTTACGCATTACGCGCCTCGCCGAACGCCCCACCCACAACCTGAGGACTGCGGAGCCTAAGGCGTAGCGTATGCTAGCTGAAAGTCTTTTGGGTCCCTTTTCTTCAGAAAAGGGACGGTTCCCGCTCGTAGCCAAGGATTGGTTATAAAAAACCGAACGGTTTAGTCAGTCAGGAGGAGTTCAGTGATCTCCCGGATGGTGTATTCGAGGTCCGAGGGTCTGCCCGCTTGGAGCGTCGCGATGCGCCCGTCGCGTCTTACGAGGATATAAGTCGGGTAGCCCGGCAACTGGTAAGTCGATAGGAAGAGGTTGGTGGCATCCGTGTCGAACCAGTAATTCTCGCCCTCCAGTCGCAGCTGTCCGATCAGCTTGTTCCACGCCGCCCGGTCCGAGCCGAGGCAGAGATTCACGAATACCACATCCTTGCCCTGCATCAGTTTATGGAGCTCCGGCGCCTCTTTCAGTTCGGCCCGGCAAGGACCGCACCAGGTGGCATAGACATCGATATAAAGCACCTTTCCCGGATATTTCGCAGCCAGGTAGGCGAATATATCCCCCTCGGGCACCTCCGTTACCGAGCTGTCCGCATTCAGATAGGCAATGCCCCGGATCGGCGTGTCCGGAAACGACGGCGCCTCGGACATTTTACGGCAGGACGTTTCGAGCCGCTCGTAGAGCGACCCGTCGACGAACGCTGTCCGTAGCTCCGGCACCGAGTCGCACAGAGCCGGAAACTCTTCGGCGAATGGGTTCATCCACCCCCATACCATCACGTCGCGACACACCGTAGCCGGCTCCCGGCTCAGCACTCGAAGTATTTTTCGTGCCGCCTCCGCATACTTTCCAGCCCGCCAAACCGTATGAACAGTCGTATCGGTGTCGACGCACTGGTTGGCATAAACGCTCAGGTGGTACGGAAACATCATGGTGTTGAGATTCAAGGTGTCGTGTATTCCGAAGATCGGATCGCCGAACAGTGCCATTCGCGCCTCCGGATCCTCCCTGCGATAGTCGAGCAACTGGTTGGCCAACGTAAAAATCATATCCCGCTGCACGAAATCCCGTACAGCCGGGGTCAGCGCAATACCTTTCCGCTGCACATAAACCTCCAGCGAGTCGGTCGTCTGCTCCGTGCGCTTTTTGATCTGAGCGACGACCGCCGCCGGCGTCCCGTTCTTGTCGAGCGGTTCGGGATAGCTGTACAGGCGTTCGATGAGGTAATCCGAGACGGCATCCAACTGGGCATTCTCTGCAGCATGCGCCCCGCCGAAACGAACGGCGTCCGAGGCTCCGTCTTTCAGTTTGGCGGCGTCGATGAGCAGGTGGACGGAATCGCCCGGGGCGACGAAGAAGTTGATGAATTTACCGTATTTGAGTGTGGCGTTATGAAACCGGGTGATGCCGTCGGTTTCGAACCGGAAAGTCCCGTCCTCGGCCAGTCGTGTGCCCATCCGGCCGTCGACGATCGGATCGCAGAGATTCCAAGTCATCACAGCCGGAGCATCGGCTGTGCGGTTGACGACTTGTCCGGCAACGATCGTTGCGGAACGCTGTGCAAAAACCGGGATAGCCGCCATCGCAGCTATCCCGGTCAGTAAGGTTTTAATGATTCGCATCTTCTTGGGTATGGGTAAGGTTCGTGGAGGAGGTGTGCGACAGGGTCCAAGCCTGGGGCAAGAGCCGCAGACCGCCGCTTCGCGTTGCCTCCTCTCGGTTCTGGGAGCTCTCTCCTGCCGTCCGGTGCAGCAGCTGGCCGAAGTCGAACCCCGACAGCATCAAGGTCCCCCACAGCAGCACCGAGGCCAGGGCCGTCGCAAAAGTCGGCACCCGGTAGAGGTTTTTCGACGGCGGCAGCGGTTCGAGCCGCTCCGCCACGCGTCGCGAAAACCCGTTGTCGGCCACCGGTTCCTCCCGTGCCGCGGAGAACAATCGATCCAGTGGATCGTTCGACTCGATGTGATTGCGTGTCATAGCTCTTCGTTTTTCAGGTGGGCTCTGAGTTTGGTTTTCGCTCGCGCGAGGGTGCTTTTGACGGTCCCCAAAGGCAGGCTGGCGACGTGTGCGATCTGGCTGTGCGACAGTTGTTCGACCGCCGACAGCAGGATGACGTTTCGTTCCGTGTCGTCCAGGCAGGCCAAAGCACTCTGCAAGATAGCGATTTCTGTCCGAATTTCGTCCGGCGGGTCCGTTTTTTCGATCTCCACCGTGGGGTGGATCGACCGCCGGCTGTCGAGGAACGTGCGATAGGCGATCCGGAAGAGCCACGCGCGGAACGAGCCGAGGCCCGAGAACTGGCGGATCGAGGTGAATGCCTTGATGAAGGCTTCTTGGGCGAGGTCGTCGGCCCGGAATCGGTCTCCGCCGGTCAGGTGGGTCAGGTAACGCCGCAGGGGAGACTGGTAGTGTTCCACCAGCCTCCCGAAGGCCTCTCGGTCGCCGGTTCGTTTGATGCGCCGTACGAGCCACAGTTCGCCGAGGGTGTCGTGTCGACTGTCGTTATCGGTTTTCTTCACGACGCTGCACGTACAGGCGGAACAAATAGACTACGGCGTAGCCGACCCCGCCCATGAGCCCCCAGAGCAGCAGGATCGAGAAGAAGGACATGTAGCTCAGATTGACGCAACCGACCCAGGCGAGGATGCCGAAACCGACGATCCCAACGATCAACAGCCGCCGCAGAAATCGGGTCAAGGGCATCTCTCCGGATCCCGCGTTCTCGGGGTAGTAGCCGTGTTCGATGGCGAACCGTTCTAGTTCGTAACGCATTTTCCGTTTGCGGTACACGGCTTTCAGAATCAGGAACACGATCAGCACGAAGGTGGTGCAGCTGATGAAGGTAATCAACAAGACCATTAGGTACTCCGGATCGAAATAAGGGGCCTGATTCCAAGGGGTGTTTTCGATCCGTTGGAGGCGTTGTTCGACCTGTTCCAGCCGCTGGTCGAGCGACTCCATGAAGCTTTCCAACCGGGTTTCGGAACCGTTCGTTGCGGCGGTGGCTGGTTCGACAGCGGTCGGCAGGGCGAGCGTGTCGGCCGGCGCTTCGGTCGTGAGTTCAGTCGCCGCAGGGGTGGCCGTGGTGTCCGAAGCCGACGAGGCCTGCACGGCGGGAGTCGTGAAACTCAATCCGAAGCCGAGCAACAGGGTACATAACAAAGTGTGTTTCATGGTATGTGTGATTGTGTTTTGGATGGTTGTTTCTACTCTTAAGACGCATCGTCTCCCGGTTTTGGATCTCGGGGAATGCGATTTTTTTTGTTTTTCCCTATTCCTGGAGGCAACGCAACGGAAGACCGCCCGCACGACCGTAGCTGTCATCCGGACGGATCCAGTCGCAACTGAAGTACAGGAAGCGGGCATTGGTATCGGCCTCGGCCGACGACCAGCCGAACCCGTAGGTGCCGACGCTCCACAACTTACCGTATCCGTTATTGTTCCCGGCGTCGCGGAAGCCCGGGGCCGGGTTCACAGGTATTTTGCAGGGTGAGAGCCGAAAACCTGCGATTCGCAACAAACCGCGATCGAAGGATCGCGCAAGTCGCCTCCCCGCGCGGGGAGGCGGCGGCCCGAGCGACCCATAGGGGTCGCAGTTGTTCAGCTTACAAGCCCACTTACGAACCATCAACTGAGAAAGTTCGGCCCGTCGCCCACACCCCTTGAGGCCGCTTTGCGGCCTGGGCGACAAGGCCGGCGATGCGAAGCATCGCGAGCGGCTCGATAAAACTTCTCCGACTAAGACTCACACGCTTTTCTCCTTGCACCGCCGCCTCGCAGAGGCGGGCGGCCGACACCACCCGACGAACCGGACTGCTGCTGGAAAACCGCGATCTGCGAT
>CAJTNK010000018.1 GCA_910577885.1 uncultured Rikenella sp. | reverse complement strand
CCCGCGGCTCGAGCGGGGGAGAGGAAAGAGTTATATTCTCCCCGAGAGGGTTGGGGCTCGACGGTTTCACGCTGTGCCCGCGAAAGCAAGCCGGATGTCTGCCAGCTGGGCAGAGGAACCCCTCTTCCTGGAGGCAACGCAACGGAAAACCGTACGCAGGGTTGATGAGATTCTGTGGGGTGAGCCCGTCGGAATTGAAGTCCAAGAAGAGGACATTCGAGGTGTTCGCTGTCGATGACGACCAACAGTATCCGCCGTAGCCAACGTACCACAATCGACCGTAACCCCGATTGCCCATAGCATCGCGGAAGCCCGGGGCCGAGGCTCTCACCCTTCCTGGAGGCAACGCAACTGAAGACCGCGCCCACAGGGCGTTTTACTGGCCATCCGGGCAAGAAAGTAGTAAAAAAACAAGTCGTGAGCATTGGTGCCTGTCTCCGCCGTTGACCAGCTGTACCCATCGTAGCCGCGCTTAAGGCCGACACGGCCCGGTTCGAGTGCCGAGCGGCACCCCGGGGCCGGTGCCGCGCCCACAGGGCGTTCTATTGGCCTGCCGGTTGCAACGTTCTCAGGCCGCGCGCCCGCGGCAGCCCGGGGTGCCGCTGGGCACTCCAGCCGGGCCTGCAGGGCGAGAAAATCAACAAATCCGGCACTCGGTATGGGTCTGACGGATGAGAAAGCCCTGTCCTCGCATGCCGAGCGGTACCGGATCGAACGAAAAAAGGTCCCTATCGATGAAGATAGAGACCTTTTGAGGAACTTCGTAGTCGGGGTGAGAAGATTCGAACTTCCGACCTCCACGTCCCGAACGTGGCGCGCTAACCGGACTGTGCTACACCCCGAAAATTCCGAGTGCAAATATAACGACATTCTCGGGATACCTCCAAATTTTCGGGCGAATATTTTTCGGAAAAAATAAGTCGATTCGTAGTAGGTGGTCTTAAGTCGCTGAAAATCATTTGTTCATCGAATACGGCGAAGGGTAGCGCGAAATCCGAAAAATTTCCCTATCTTTGTACCCGAAATCCGATCACGGGGAATTAGCTCAGTTGGTTAGAGCGCTTGCATGGCATGCAAGAGGTCATCGGTTCGACTCCGATATTCTCCACCCGGCGTGATTCGCTGCCGTCTTGTCCTGTTGTGTGCCGGATAAGGCGGTTTTTTTGTGTGCCTTGGCCAGGAGGGGGCTCCCTCGCTGAACCTGTCTGAAAATCGAGAACGATCATGAATCCCGAGAAGAAAACCACCTGGCTCACCGGCCTCTCGCCTGCCGAACTCAAAGAGGTCGCCCTCTCGGCCGGTCTGAAACCGTTTGCAGCGCGGCAGATGGCCGAGTGGATCTACCGCAAGCGGGCGACCGACATCGGCGCCATGACCAACCTGTCGCTGGCGGCGCGCGAGCGGCTCCGGGAGGAGGGATGGACGGTCGGGCGGATCGAACCGTGCGATGTGCAGGTGTCGAGCGACGGCACGAAAAAATACCTCTTCCCGACCCTCGGCGGCGGCGCGATCGAGGCGGTCTATATTCCGGACGGTGACCGGGCGACGCTCTGCGTGTCGTCTCAGGCGGGGTGTAAGATGGGGTGCCGGTTCTGCATGACGGGTCGGCAGGGCTTTCAACACCACCTGACGGCCGGCGAGATTCTGAACCAGGTGTTGGCCGTCCCGGAATCGGAGCGGCTCACGAACATCGTTTTCATGGGGATGGGCGAGCCGATGGACAACCTCGAGGCGGTGTTGCGGGCGACCGAGGTTCTCACGGCCGAGTGGGGGCTGGGATGGAGTCCGACCCGGATTACGGTTTCGACCGTCGGGGTGATTCCGCCCATGGAACGGCTCCTGCGCGAGACCAAGGTCCACCTGGCGGTGAGTCTGCACGACCCGTTCGACGAAGAACGGCGGGAATTGATGCCCGTCCAGGGGCGGTATCCCGTTCGGGAGGTGGTGGAGGCCTTGCGGCGGTTCGACTTCGCCCACCAACGCCGACTCAGCTTCGAGTACATCGTTTTCGAGGGGGTCAACGACTCGCCGCGCCATGTCGAAGGGTTGGCCCGCCTGCTCAAAGGGCTCAACTGCCGCATCAACCTGATCCGATTTCACGCCATTCCCGACAGCCCGCTCCGCGGCGTCTCGCCCGAACGCATGCGCTGGATGAACGGCGCTCTCAATGCCGCCGGAATCACAACCACTACCCGCTCCTCGCGCGGCGAAGATATTTTGGCCGCCTGCGGCCTCCTCTCGACCGTCGCTCAACGCTGATTCCCCTGGAATTTTTGATTTGGCGACGGGAAAATACTGTCCCCTTGTTGCCTTCGCCTTTTTTCTCTCTGTTCGGCAATTTGCGAACCGTGTTTGGCTACTGTATGAAACTGTTCTTTTTGTGAACAAAAAGAACCAAAAAAACTTTCAGCTAGCATACGCTACGCCTTAGGCTCCGCAGTCCTCAGGTTGTGGGTGGGGCTTTCCGGCGTGGCGCGATGATGCAGTAATTACCTTACGCGCCCGCCGAGAAAACCCCACCCAAAGCACGAGGCTGACACGGCCAAAGCATCCCAACGGGATGCGTTCTGAAGTCTTTTGGGTACCTTTTCTTCAGAAAAGGTACGGTACCCTCCTGTCGCTAAAGCACTGTTTGCACGTTTTGCCGAAGCAGTGCGAAGAAAGCGGAGTTAAAAAGGAATAGTACCTTTTCGTCACCACAGCCAAGAAGTCTCAGCGGATCAGAGAGTAGAGAGGAAGTCGATGAGTTTGGTTGTGGCCCGGGCCCGGTGGCTGATGGAGTTTTTGAGGGAGAGTGGCATTTCGGCAAACGTTTGGTCGTAGCCCGTGGGTCGGAAGATAGGGTCGTAGCCGAACCCGTCGGAGCCGGTTCGAGCGGAGGTTATGACGCCCTCGACGACCCCTTCGAAGAGGTGTTCGCGACCGTCCAGGATCAGCGCGAACACCGTCCGGAATCGTGCGCGACGGTTTTCGACCCCCGCCAGGCGGTCGAGCAGCAGCGCCATGTTGGCCTCCGAGGAGTGTCCCTCGCCCGCGCCGTTCACCGCCGCGTAGCGCGCCGAAAAGACGCCCGGTTCGCCACCCAGCGCCTCGACCTCCAGTCCCGTGTCGTCCGCAAAGCAGTTCAACCCCGTTTTCTCGTAGATATACCGCGCCTTCTGCAACGCATTTCCCTCCAGCGTCGGTTGATTCTCCGGAATATCCTCCGTGATGCCGTGGTCGGCCGGTGTCGAGAGCTCGACCCGGGGGCCTACCAGGGCCTGAACCTCTTTCAATTTGTTGAGATTGCCGGTGGCAAAGACGATTTTCATAGCCGTATGAGCGATTGTGTCGGGCAAAAGTACGGAAAAATCGTTACCTTGCGGATTCAAACATACAAACTCGCTATGAAACACCTTACCGAATGGGCTGCCGTGATGGCCGTAGCGGCCGTGGCGCCCGTTTCGGCGCGCGGTCGGAAAGCCGCTCCGGCGCCGGTCGACAGCTCGACCCGCCGATTGCCGAACATCGTTTTCGTGCTGACCGACGACCTCGGGATCGGCGACATCGGCGCTTACGGCCAACGAACCATTCCGACCCCGCATATCGACTCGCTGGCCCGGGCCGGGATGCAGTTCATGCAGCACTACTCGGGGTCGACGGTCTCGGCTCCGAGCCGGGCCGTGCTGCTGACCGGCAAACACACCGGCCACTCCGGCATCCGGGGCAACGACGGCCGGACGCTGGAGGACGGCACGGTGTACGACTACTCGCTGTCGGCCGAAGAGGTGACGGTGGCCGAGATCCTGCGGGACAAGGGCTACGCCACCGGCATCACCGGCAAGTGGGGCCTCGGCGGCTGGCCCGAAGAGGGGGGCGCCGGAAATCAGGGCTTCGACTACTTTTTCGGCCATCAGGCCCAGTTGGACGCTCACCACTATTATCCGAAAAAACTGTACGAAAACGGTACGAAGATCGAGCTCGACGGCACGCAGTACTCCGACGAGATGACCACGCAGCGCGCCTTGTCGTTCATCGACCGCAGCGTGGCGGCCGGCCGGCCTTTCTTCCTGGAATTCGCCACCACCCTGCCGCACGCCGAGTTGGTGTTGCCGGCCGAGGAGATGAAACCCTTCGAGGGCAAGTTCCAGGAGACACCCTTCAAGGGAAACTGGTACGGCGCACAATCGCAGCCGCGGGCCGCTTTCGCTGCGATGGTGAAGCGCATCGACGACAATGTGGGGCGGCTGACGGCCAAGCTCCGCGAGACGGGGCAACTCGAAAATACGATCTTCATTTTCAGCTCGGACAACGGCACCCACATCGAAGGGGGGCACGACCCGAACTACTTCAACAGCAACTCGCTCTACCGGGGCACGAAGCGCGACCTGTACGAGGGCGGTATCCGGACGCCGTTCATCGTCTCGTGGCCGGGCCATATCGCGCCGGGGAGCGTGAGCTACCACGTGTCGGCTTTCTGGGATTTCCTGCCCACGGTGTGCGAGATCGTCGGGGCCGACGTGCCGCGCGGAGTGGACGGTATCTCGATGCTGTCGGAGTGGACCGCCAGCGGCGAGCAGCCGCGACACGACCACCTCTACTTCGAGTTCCACGAAGAGGGCGGAAAACAGGCGGTGATACGCGACAACTGGAAACTCATCCGGCTCAACGCCAAACAGCTCTCCAAAGACCCTTCCCGCGTGCGCTACGAGCTCTACAACCTCTCGCGCGATCCGAAGGAGCTGCGCGACGTCTCGGCGGAGTTCCCCGGAAAGGTCCTCGAACTGCAACGCATCATGGACCGCTCCCGAACAACCTCTCCGAATCCCGCCTGGAACTTCTAACCTTAATTGCTCGATTGATTTGTACCTCTCGTTTATTGGCGACGAGAGGGTACTGTTCTTTCTTTAAAAAGAAAGAACCAAAGAAATTTCCGAAAGTGCTTCGCACTTTGAAGCCATCCGGGCCACAAGGTTCTTCGTGTGGGTTGGGGGTGACACTTTTTTGACGGGCGCGATCAGGTAATTTACGCATCAACGCGCCCGCAAAAAAGATCACTCCCAAGGAAACAAGCGAACACTGTACCGAGATAGAGTTAGGATGCGCAAGCATCCTCGAAAGTCTTTCTGGTTCTCTTTCTTCAGAAAGAGAACAGTTCTCTCCGGTTCAATGAAAAGGGAAGTTCAAATTAAAAGGGCAAATTATGTTAGTTACGAGTGTATATTTAGGTAATATTCAGTATTTCGGGAAGTTGGTGCAGGGAGCTCGGGTGGAGGGGCGGGAGAACTTTCAGAAGCAGACCTATCGGAATCGGGCGGAGGTGATGACGGCAGGGGGAGTTCGGACGTTGAGTGTTCCGGTGGTGTGGGACCATCGGGCGAAGATGGCGATACGGGAGGTTCGGATCGACTATACGCTGCCGTGGCAGCGCGAGCATTGGCGGACATTGCGGTCGGCTTATGCGGCGGCGCCCTATTTCGACCATTATGCCGAGCGGTTGGCGACGTATTTCGACGAGCGTGTTTACCGGCCGGAGCGGTTGTGGGACCTGAACAGCGACCTGACGCGGTTGTTGTTGGAGCTGACGGGGCTGCCGGAGATCGTGCCGTTTACGGAGGATTACACAGCTCCGGCACCGCTCGACGCGGCGGCCGCGGCCGGGGATTTCCGGGAGATCATTTCGCACAAACCCCGTTTGCGGCGGTCTGACCCGACGTTTCGGCCGCCGACCTACTACCAGGTTTTTTCGGATCGGATTCCTTTTGCGCCGAACCTCTCGGTGGTCGACCTGCTCTTTTGCGAGGGTCCGCAGGCCGGGCGGGTGATCCGGGAGAGTATCGTCAACGTGTAAAAAACTAACCCATAAACCGTATGAAATCTCTTTTTGTCTTGTTGGGAGCCGCGCTGTTGTTCGGTTCCTGCACCTCGTCGCGGCTGACGCTGGCCGATGGCGGACGGAGTGACTACCGCATCGAGGTGGATGCCGGGGCCGATAGCCTGACGCAGCTGGCTGCCGGACGTTTTCAGAACTATTTCCGGCAGATCTCGCGGGTCGAGCTGCCCATCGTTGTGGGCGGGGCGAAGGATGCGTCGGAGGGGGTAAAAGCGATTGTTTTCGCCACCGACACCTCGCGTCTTGCCGACTTGGGACAGGACGGGTTCGAGATCCGGACCGACGGAGAACGGCTGTGCGTCGAGGGCGGGAGCTCGCGGGGGACGCTCAACGGGATGTACACCCTGCTGGAGGACTACTTCGGCTGTCGGAAGTACTCGGCCGCGGTCGAGGTGATTCCGCAGGCGGACCGGGTGACCGTTCCGCGGGGGATCTGCGACCGGCAGGTGCCGGTGATTACGTTCCGCGACCTCCATTACCGGGGGACGAACGACCAGGGCTATATCGACTGGCACAAACTGAGCCACGACACCGCGGGTGGAAAGCCTGACTGGGGGTTCTGGTGCCACAGTTTCGGGCAGTTGCTGCCGGCGGACGAGTATTTCGCTTCGCATCCGGAGTATTTCGCGCTGGTGGGGGGTCAGCGGGCTTCGACCCAACCTTGCCTGTCGCAGCCGGCGGTGCTGGAGATCATGTGCGAGAACCTGGCGCGGGCAATGGCGGTGAAGCCCGAGGCTCGGTACTGGTCGGTGAGCACGAACGACAACTTCGGCTACTGTCAGTGCGCGGCGTGCGCCGAGACGGATTCCGTCGAGGGGAGTCCGACCGGTAGCGTGATCCGGTTCGTCAACCGGGTGGCCGAGCGCTTTCCGGACAAGACGATCTCGACTTTGGCCTACCAGTACACGCGTGCCGCGCCGCGGGTGACCCGGCCGCGCGAGAACGTCAACATCATGTTCTGCAACATCGAGTGCAACCGCAGCCGCCCCATCGCCACCGACTCGACCAGCGCTTCGTTTCGGCGCGACATGGAGCAGTGGGCCGAGCTGACGGACAATATCCTGGTGTGGGACTACGTGATTCAGTTCAAGAATCTGGTGAGTCCGTTTCCCAATTTCCATACGTTGCAGCCGAATATCCAATATTTTGTGGATAACCACGTGGTGGCGATGTTCGAACAGGGGAACCGCGAGGTGGGGGGCGAGTTCGCCGACCTGCGGGCTTATCTGCTGGCCAAACTGATGTGGAATCCGGATGCGGATGTCGACGCCTTGATGAATGATTTTCTGAACGGCTACTACGGACCGCAGGCGGGTCCTTGCATCCGGACTTACATCGACCGGCTGACCGCCGAACTGGACGAGAGCGGTCGGTCGCTCTCGATTTTCGGTGCGCCGACCGATGCGGCGAACAGCTACCTCTCGGCCGAGAAATTGGCCGAGTACGGCGCCTTGTTCGACCGGGCCGAAGCGGCCGTGGCACAGGATAGTACGCTGTTGAGGCGGGTGCGGATCGCCCGCCAGCCGCTGCGGTATGCGGAGTTGGAGATGACCAAGCTCGACCCGTACGGGCCGACGGGGATTTACGTGCGGGGGGCCGACAGTACGTGGATCACGCGGCCGGAGTACCTGCAAAAGCTGCAGGATTTCATCACGCTGTGCAAGGATGAAGGGGTGACGCGCCTCTCGGAGTGGCACACCACGCCGGACGAATACCTGGAGATGATGAGTCGCATTTCGGTTGTCCGGCAGGATGGCAATCTGAGCTTCGGTCGGCCGGTCTCGCTGGCTCCGGCGCCTCACCCGCGCTACGCCCGCGACGCCGACAAGGTGCTCACCAACGGCATTCACGGCAGCAACGACTACAAGATTCAGTGGCTGGGGTGGGACGTTCCGCGGTTCGAGGCGGTGGTCGACCTGGGGAGCGAACAGCCCATCGCCCGCATCACGGCCACTTACCTGCAGGTGTTGACCGACTGGATCTTCTTTCCGAAGCAGGTGACGTTCTACGTCTCGTCGGACGGTACGCACTACGTCCAGGTGGGGATGGAGGCGCAATCGGAGGTCAATCGGGCCGTAGCGGTCGGTGTGCGCGATTTCTCGGCCGCCGGGTCGGCCTGCCGCGGCCGTTACGTGAAGGTGGTCACGGACGCTCTGGGAACCTGTCCGCCTTGGCATTTGGGCGCGGGCGGCAAAGCTTTCGCCTTTTTGGATGAGATTATCGTGGAGTAGGCGTTTGTTTAACGGGCTTTCTCTCCCGTCAGGCCAATACCGGGTGCCGGGAGGCACCGCCCCCGCGGCGTAAGCGGGGCCCGCGCGGCCTGAGCGCAGTTCTTGCTTGTCGGTATGGCTCGACCCGCGCGCGACTGCTGGAGTAGGAAATCGACCAAACAACTCACGTTGTTTGATCGATTTCCGCCAGCGCGCGGACCATGCAGGTTACAACCGGTAGGCCAGCAAAACACCCTGTGGGTGCGCGCGCCACGCCTTAAGAGCGATTCAACTATTTTGCTAATCGCAAAATAGAATGAATCGCCAAGGCGCGCGGTTAATGACCGTGGGGCCGGAGCAGGGTGGCTCAAGGTGGTTTTCACAAAGAGTGAGTCGCCGGCAGCGGAAAGAGCTACGAGCTCTGCCGAGTAGCTCGCGCCGCGTGGGGTGGCGGCGACTCGCGCGCCCTATGGGCGCGGTTTGCAGCGGAGCGCGGTTTCTCGGCTTGGGCGCCCGGGAGTAGTTGCTTGGGTATAGGCTGGCAGTAAAAGACGCAGTGCGTCCCTCCCGAGGGGGCGGTTGGCCCGCGCGATCTTCGATCGCGGTTGTTGCGAATCGCAGGTTTCGGGCCGGAGCTTGCGAGGTCCGTTCGAGCGTAAGCGAGAAATAGCGGGCCTTCGCGGGGGGAGGCGACGGGCCGCCATGGTGAGATCTGGGCCCAGGCGCGCGGCCTGAGACTGTGGGGCGGAGCAGGGGCAACGACGGAGCAGTTTCTCAGCTGGCGCCAGCGGGCTTGTCTGAGCAAATGCCAGTTTTCGCGTGCCGAGCGGACCCCGGGGGGCCGATGCCGCTCGGCACGCGAACCGGGTCTGCCGGGCGCAATTTGCACGGGCCTGCCCCCCGACCCTTAACAACATAAACAACGATGGACGAACGTTATATGAGACAGGCGCTGGCCGAGGCCGACCAGGCGGCCCGCCGGGGCGAAGTGCCGATCGGCGCGGTCGTGGTGGCCGGGGGTCGGGTCGTGGCGCGTGCCCACAACCTCACCGAGACGCTCGGCGACGTCACCGCACACGCTGAAATGCAAGCCCTCACTGCCGCAGCGGCGGCCCTCGGGGGGAAGTATCTGGACCGGTGTACGCTCTACGTGACCGTGGAGCCGTGTCCGATGTGTGCCGCCGCGCTGCGGTGGGCCCAGCTGGAGAGGCTGGTCTACGGGGCGGGCGATCCGAAACGCGGCTATCGGATGGTCTCCGAGACGTTGCTCCACCCGAAAACCCAAGTGGTCCGGGGGGTGCTGGAGGCGGAGTGTGCGGCCCGCATGAGAGACTTCTTCGCGGCGTTGCGCGGGGAGAAAAATCGTCCGTAATCGCGGAATCATACGAGGAATTCGGATCGAAATTTTGAATTCTCCGAAAAAATCATTCAATTTGTAATCGCGCGCTCCGCGCGGAGCGGATCGAAGTGGTCGAGAAAACAAACCTAAACATACCGTAACGAAATGAAGCAGATCAAATTATTGGGTGTGATGCTGGTGGCCGCGATGACCATCGGCGCGGCTCAGGCACAGAGTGTCGATGAGGTGAAACAAAAATGGCAAGAGGCCGGCGAACTGTTGAACAACAAGAAGTTGGTCGACGCGATTCCGGTTCTTGACGAGGTGATTCGCCTGGGGAATGCTGCGGGGGCCGAAGCGGCGGATATCGTGGCCGATGCGCAGAAATACCTGCCGATGTGTTACCAGCAGAAAGGGGCCGACCTCTACAAGGCGCAGAAACTCGACGAAGCGATTGCTGCTTTTACCAAGGCGGGCGAGCTGGCGGAGCTGCAAGGTGATGTGATGATGACCCGCAAGATGGGGCGGAACGTGTCGCAACTCTACATGATGCAGGGTATCTCGGCATTCAACGCCAAAGACTATGCCAAGGCCTTGGAGAGCTTCCAGAAGGGGCGCGAACAGGATCCGGACAACGTCCAATTGGCTTACTTTACGGCCAAATCGTATGCCGAGCTGAAGGAGCTGGACAAGGCGGTCGAACTCTACAAACAGGTGATCGAACGGGGGGCCGAAAACAGCAAGTTCGAAAAACAGGCTTCGGATGCCCGGGCGGATTTGGACCAGTACCTGCTGGTGGCGACTTCCGAAGCGGCCAAGGCGGGCGATTTGGAGAAAGTACAGGCTTATGTGGCTGAGATTCCGGAGAGTGCGGGGGCAAACCTGCTGCTGATCCAAACGGCCAACAACCTCAAGAAGTACGACGTGGTGACGGCCAAAGGGGCCGAGGCTTATGCGGTTCAGACGGACGACGTGCAGAAGAGCAACATCGCGTTTCTGATCGGCGTCGCGTTCCAAAACCGCGGGAACAATGCCAAAGCTGCCGAATGGTTGCGCAAGGTGACGACCGGTCCGAACGTCTCGCAGGCCAAGGCGTTGCTGGCGGACGTGACGGCGTAGCGGGCGGTGTACGTGCTTTGTCATTCTCTCGGCTTTTTTCGGCGCGAGCGACGCTCCCCGAGAATGCCATAGGGGACGGCGCGAATTGTCCGTCCCCGGCTTGACTCGCGCGGGCTAAACGAAAACGGAGGGCTTTCCCGGATCTCGGGAAAGCCCTCCGTGCTTACCCGGTTCCTGCCGAAATCAACGCAGGATTCCTTATCTTTGATCTCTGTACTATTGTTTGATGTTTTTCATTGGAACCGGCTGGAGCTGTACTTTTTACCTTCGTTTCCTTCGCGTTACTTCGGTGAAATTTGCAGTTGTTCTTTCGCAACCGGAGGGTACTGTCCCTTTCTTGAAAGAAAGGGATCCAAAGAACTTTCAGCTAGCATACGCTAAGCCTTACGCTCCGCAAGCTAATGCTTTGGCCCGTTGCTTGGGGCCGGGTCTTTTGATGGGGCGCATAAGGTAGTGCATTGCGTCATGCGCCCCATCAAAGCCCGACCCCAAAAGAAAGGACCCAAGGCTCTTGACTACGGCAGCCCTTGGAATGCGCAAGCATTCCCGAAAGTTTTTTTGGTTCTTTTTGTTCACAAAAAGAACAGTTCTGGCCCGTAGCCAATGACGGTTTGCCAATTGCCGAAAGCAAGCCGAGGTAAACGAAAGTAAAGAGAACAGTTCCAGCTCGTAGCCAATGCAAAGCGTCAAGTAAATAAGTAGATGTACAATGAAAAAGAGAACAGTCAGGCGATTGATATTCATTCCGTTGGGGATTTTGGTGGGTTTGTTCGGGTTGGTGATCGGTGGTGTTGCGTTGGTGTTGACGCCGGAGCGGTTGACGCCGTTGGTGATGGAGGTTTGCGACCGGCATTTGGATGCGCAGGTGAGGTTCGATACGGTGAGTCTGTCGTTGTTTCGGAACTTTCCGCATGTGACCGTGCAGTTGCGCGGGGCGGAGGTCGTTTCGCGGGCATTCGACGGGCTGGGGGATTCCCTGCGGCGGACCATGCCCGGCGAGGCCGATACGTTGGCCCGGCTCCGGCGGTTGGACGTCTCGGTGAATCCGTGGCGGTTGATCTCCGGCGAGGTCGATGTGCGGCGGGTGGCTTTGGAGGGGACCCATCTGCACGCCTATGTGGCGCCGGACGGAACCGCCAACTGGGAGATCTATCGGAGCGACTCCGCCGAGGAGGCCGACGGGGGCGATTCGACGGCCTTGGCGATCAACGTCGACCGGATTTCGATCCGGGGCGGATTGCATGCGGTGTACGACAACCGGGTCGACGGACTTTCGGGCGAGGTGGAGTTGCGGAGTTTTCAGGTTCGGGGGCGGCTGTCGACCGATCTGTTGCAGAACGATCTTCGGCGGCTGAGGCTTCGGGCGTGTGCCGTGACGCTGCGACAGGGTGACAAGTTGAGCGGCGCGGTGATCGACAGCCTGACGGTCGACGGGCGGCGGCAGGTGGATTATACCGTTGCGCTCGGTGCGCGGGATTTGCGGTGGGAGGGGGTCCGGTGGCTCGACTCGCTGCGTTTCGGCACCGGACTGCTGTTCCACGGCGCGGACCATCGGGCCGTGACGGTGCGGGATCTGGCTCTGCGGCTGAACGATATGGCGGTGACCGGCGGCGGTGAGGTGGCTTTCCGGGGCGACAGCATCGTGGCGTCGGGGATGCGGGTCGAGACCCGGGGGATGCGGCTGGCGAGCCTGTTGCGCGTCGTGCCGACCGAGGTGCTGCCGCTGGCGCGGGACTACGAGACGGATCTGACGACCGACATCGCGGTGCGGATCGATGGGCCGTTCGTGGCGTCCGCCGGCGAGCTGCCCGATGTGACCGCCGACTGGCGGATCCCGGCCGGCTATCTTTATTACACGAAAGGGCAGTACGGCAGTCGGATCGACACCCTGGCGGTAGATGCCACGTTGCGTTACCGGCCGCGGTGTCCGGATTCGACGGGGGTCGAGCTGCGCGACTTCCGGGTGTCGGGGATCGGACTGAACCTCTCGGCCTCGGGCCGGGCCGAGAGGCTCCTGGGGGATGCCGAGATATCGGGACAGGTGCGCGGGGATTTGTCGCTGGACTACCTGACCGAGCACTTTCCGTCGACGAGCGGAACCACCGTCCGCGGACGGGTGGCGATGGACCTGCGGGGGAAGACAAAACTCAGCCAGTTGGATCTGGGACGGATCGGCGGGGCGCGGATCGGGGGGCATGTGACGGTGGATACGTTGTTGGTCGATGTGCCGGCGCGCGATTTTCACCTAATGGTGGGCCACGGACGAATCGGGGCAGGTACGGGACTGACGCGCAGCGACTCGCTCATGGCGCGCGGCATGCAGGCCGTGGGAGCGACCCTTTCGCTCGACACGGTGGATATGGACCTCGGACCCGCCTTGTGCGTTCAGGGGCGTAAGATCCGAGTGCATGCCACGACCTCAGCCAGGACCATCGCACTGGATACCACGGCCGTTCATCCGGCACAGGGGGTTCTGTCGGCCTCCGGATTGCGGATCGAACTGGGCGACTCGACGATTTTCGTAGGGCGGGGGCTGGAGAGCCGCTGGAGCATCCTGCCGACGCCGGGAGCGCCGCGGACACCGCGGCTGGCCCTGGATATCGAGGCCCGCCGCCTGTCGTTGCGCGAGGCGGCGAGCCGTTTTGTAGTCCGGCAGGGGAGTGTCGCGCTGGATGCGACGCTCTATCGGGCCGACAGTGCGCAGAGCCGGAGGCGCGAACACTTGCTGGATTCGCTGCAACGGCTCTATCCGACGGTGCGGCGCGATTCGCTGTTCGCCCACGTGCGCGCTTTGCGGGGCGGCGGGCAGCGCCAGCGGCCGGTCGATGAGCTGGCCGGAAGCGATATCGATATGCGGGTCTCGTCCGACCTGGGCGAACTGTTGAGGAGGTGGCAGGTGAACGGGCTGATCCGGGCGCGGGCCGGACGGATCGTCACACCGTGGTTCCCGATGGTCACTCGGCTGCGGGACGTGAACATCGGTTTCAATACCGACGAGGTGCGGCTTAATCGGACTTTTGTCAAATCCGGTCAGTCGCAGATGCTTCTTACGGGGAATATTCGGGGTTTGCGGCGGGCGATGCTCGGCCGGGGCCGGATCCGGGGGCAGATGCGGGTCGAGGCCGATACGCTCAACCTGAACGAGATTGTACGGGTGGCCCATGCCGGGGCCGAACTGATGGCCCAGGGCGGGGTCGGGGAGACCGAGAGCGACGACCTGTTCGAAGCGCGCCTCGCCGAGTCGGTCGATACGACCGCGGTGGCGGACGGAAGTGCGGCGCTGTTCGTGGTGCCGGGCAACATCGACATGACGTTCGACATGACGGTCCGCCACGGGGTGTATGCCAATCTGGCGTTGGACAGCCTGGTGGGCGAGGTGGTGGCGCGCAACCGGGTGTTGCAGCTCTCGAACCTCGTGATGCGCAGCAACGCCGGCGACCTGCGGATGACGGGCCTCTATGCCACCCGGACGAAACAGGACATCCAGGCGGGATTCGACCTGGAGATGGAGCGGATGCAGGTGGCGCGGCTCATCGAGCTGATTCCCGCCATCGACTCGCTGATGCCGATGTTGCGGTCGTTCGACGGGGTGGTGGACTGTCAGATCGCCGCGACGACGCAGCTCGACAGCACGATGAACATCCTCTTGCCGACGCTCAATGCGGCGTGTCACCTGGAGGGCGACAGCCTGGTGCTGATGGACGGCGAGACCTTTGCCGAGATCTCCAAGATGCTGATGTTCAAAAACAAGAAACGCAACCTGATCGACCACATCTCGGCCGAGGTGCTGGTGCGTGACTCGCAGGTCGAGGTATTCCCGTTCGTCGTCGAGATCGACCGTTACCGGGCGGCGGTGAGCGGGGTCCACAAGATGGACCTGACGTTCAACTATCACATCTCGGTCCTGAAGTCACCGATTCCGTTCCGGCTGGGGATCGACATTTTCGGCAACCTGGATGATTTCGACTTTCGGATCACGCGGGCGCGGTACAAGAGTGCGAACCTACCGACCCGGGTGGCGTTGATCGAGGACACGCGGGTGAACCTGCGGAACTACCTGCGCGAGGTCTTCCTGCACGGTCCTCGGACCGAGGACCGTGCGCGGCTGCGGATCACGCCCGAGACGGTGTCGCCCACCGAGCTGCTGCCTCCGGCCGACTCGTTGAGCGCGGCCGAGGCCGATTCGATCGGGATTTCGCCCGCAGCGGTGGTGCCGATGGCCGATTCGACGGGGGGTCGGTGATTTTTTGCGGGTTTTTATCGGGTTGATTCTCAGGTGATTTTCGGGGTTCCGACAAAAAAAGTGAAAAAAAACGAGCGGATTTTTTGGAGAATCCCGAAAAAGCGATACTTTTGTATCGCAATCAACGCACAGGGGAGCTTAGCTCAGTTGGTTCAGAGCGTCTGCCTTACAAGCAGAGGGTCGGGGGTTCGAATCCCTCAGCTCCCACCAAAGTCCAAGTTTAACGCCGTTCGGTAGAACGGCGTTTTTCGTTTTTGACGTTGCTGCAAACGTGTTTGCAGAGCAAACGCCAAAAACGAAAAAACAAAGATCTCATCGAGATTGAGATGCTTGGACTTTGAGCAGTTCCCCCAACCAGAGATAACGGAGGCGAAGCCGAACGTAATCCCTCAGCTCCCACCAGATTATCAGAGAATTACAGTTTTGTAGCTCTCTTTTTTTATGCCCGTTTTCGAGGTGTTTTACACGTTTCGCAGCTCGTTGTGTAAGCAAATGTGTAAGCAGAAAAACACCCATGAAAGCCAACGTGGACGCCATCTGTTACCGTTCCAGACCGCTCAAAAACGGCGAGTTTCCCATCATGCTCCGTATCACAAAATCCAGACAGCGCAAATATGTTTCACTGGGCCTCTCCGTACGCGCCGACCACTGGGACTTCACCTGGAATCGTCCGAAACGCAGCTGTCCCAACAAAGAGTATATCGAACGCCTGATCGCTGCCAAAATCACGGAGTATAACACCCGGATTCTTGAACTGACGACACAGGAGCGCGCTTACACTGCCGAATCTTTAGTTGCCTCTTTGCAAGCCAAAACACAGCTCCGGACGGTTCATGACTTTTTCCGGAGTCTGATCGCCGAGCTGCAAAAAGCCGGAAAGTTGGGCAATGCTTCTGTTTACCGTTATGCCCATGATTCTTTGTTGAATTTCACCGGAGGACGGTTAGGTATTCCATTCAGCGACATCGACCCGGCGTGGTTGAAACGCTATGAGGCTTGGTTGCGGGCCAGAAACTGCAAAGAGACCACCCTCAGCCAGTTATTCCGCACGCTACGGAGCGTCTATAACAAAGCCACCGAACAGCAACTGGTCAAACGGGAATATTACCCATTTACAACGTTCAAAATCAACCGGTTCGATACCTCCACCCGTAAACGAGCGATTCCCAAAGAGACGATACGCCGGATCATAGCACTTGATCTGAGCGACGCATGGCTTTGGATTGCGCATTCACGCTTGCCGCGTTTTCTTTTTTTGATACATTTGTGTTCAAATTTAAGAAAATATGGTCAATAAACACGCCTGTGTTCCCCAAAAAGAAGATTTTATCATCCGACGCATGGTAGAGTCGGACAATCCCGACATTGCACGATTCATCCGCGCGGTGATTGACGAATACTCTGGGCCGCAAAAAGACAGCGTTTATGATGATCCATCCACCGATTCTTTGTATCAATCTTTTAAGAAACAAAAGGCGGAATATTGGGTTATTGATTATAAAGGGAAAGCGGTAGGTGGTTGCGGCTATTATCCTACGGAAGGACTCCCACGGGGATGTGCTGAAATTGTGAAATTCTACATTATGCCGATTGCACGCGGTTGCGGACTCGGAGGACAGCTTATGGATATAATTATCGAGCAGGCCCGGGATGCCGGATACAGTCAACTGTACATCGAAACCATAGCCCTGTTTTCCACTGCTGTAGAGATGTATAAAAAACGAGGGTTTGAATTGCTCGATCACAAGATGGGCAATACCGGGCATTCTTCTATGGAAATATTTATGATAAAAACATTAGTATAAATAAGTAAGCATTCCAAATATATCAACAGATGCCGCTCTAAGATGTTTTACCAATATGGGAAAACATATATAATGAAAAAACTCTTTTCTTGGATCCCCATCCGATTATATGACAATACAATCTCCTGTATATTCGCAGTGCGATAAAAGAGAATCTCATTAAAAAAACCTTATGTGGTCCTTCTCTCTGTTGGATTATATAGAAACTTTTTCCGAGCGGGAAACCGAACCGCTCTAGACAAAGTCCATTTCCGAATCAAAAAAATTTCTGGTAGCTATCTATTACCGACCCCGTAACACAGACTGCCTATACGGCTTTGAGATTCTTTTGTTATCTTTGATACTATCAAATGATATGATTATGAAGCCGCCTTATACGATTAACCCCACTATCTTTAACCTGATCGCTTCCATTTCGGAAAAGTTGGGAGAGGTCAAAGCAGCCTATCTGCATAAAGCGCCTACCGAACTGCGGAAACGAAACCGCATCCGTACGATCCACTCTTCGCTGGCTGTGGAGGGCAATACCCTGACTATCGATCAGGTTACGGCGATTCTCGACCATAAACGGGTTGTGGCTCCACGGCGAGATATTCTGGAGGTACAGAACGCCATAACGACCTATGACCGTTTGGCAGAGTTCAAACCGTACAGCATTGAATCGATCTGCAAGGCCCACCGACTGTTGATGAACGGACTGATAGACCATCCCGGCGAGTTGCGTCGAAGTTCTGTGGGTATCGTCAAAGGTGAACAGCTTACCCACTTGGCTCCACCGGCTGAAAGAGTCAGGACACAGTTGAACGACCTGTTGCATTATCTGAAAACCGATCCGGATCTGATGTTGGTTAAAAGCTGTGTCTTTCATTACGAATTCGAGTATATCCATCCGTTTCTGGACGGCAACGGACGTATGGGACGCTTGTGGCATACCGTTTTGTTGAGTCGGTATAATCCGGTATTCGAATACGTGCCAATCGAGACGCTTATCAAATCGCAGCAGGAGGAGTATTACCGCGTATTGGAGTTGTCGGACAATGCAGGCCATTCAACCCCTTTCGTGGAGTTCATGCTCGGTATTATCGACCATTCGCTGGAGGAGCTGTTACAAACGCAGAACATCACGCTTTCAGCCGCGGAACGAATCGACCTGTTTCGGATGCAGGCAGAGAATGACCGGTTTGCGCGCGCCGATTACCTGCGTTATTTCAAAGATATCTCTTCTGCAACAGCCAGCCGCGATCTTGCTACAGCGGTCGAAACGGGTGTGTTGGAACGTATCGGCACTGGCAGAACGACTCAATATCGATTTATTCGCTGATATCTACCAGATATATCGCGCGCTTAAGGATACTCCTTTTAGCTACCCTCCCCGTTGGTCGGTGGAAAAACAGTTCGCTGCTATTATCCGGTTATTACATGCACAACTCTTTACATCCTAAGACACTCTTTAGGTTCCGAGAACTTTAAACAGAGAGCCTTATGGACAGAGAAACTTTAACGAAGATTCATGTACTGTATCCCCAATCCTCCGTCGTCGAAGAGTTGATCCAGTGCGGTAAGCTGGATGGCGAATCGCTCTACGATGCCGGTTGTGAAGTTTTGGAGTGGTGGTTGGTGAGCGACTGGCTGGCTGCCAAACTCGCAGAACAGGGTGAAGTGGTAATCGACGACTACGGTTGCTGTTGGTGGGGACGAACTACAAGCGGTCAAGCCGTCTATATGGACAGGGTCATTGCCCAAATCTGCGGCGCGTGAAAAGCCGATATCTCCAGCTTACGGCGAACATAGTTTCCGGTCAATAGCGAGATTTCAAAAAGTTTGGGCGACCTTTGCCGTTGCAATACCCCAACGAGTGTTAAAGAAACATTTTCTATCTTTGTCCTGTCGGGATTCCTTTTCTGAGGCCCCGGCAGACATATTTCGATGAAAGTGTTTAGCTTTTGTCCTTGTACAGAAATCTGGAAAATTTCAAAGGATCAAGGAAAGCAATAACACTCGTCACTTGTATAGGTACACCTCGTTCTGAGGTTGTTACTATATGCAGGTGTGGGGTATTGTTTATTTGATCCTTGGGCATTCCAGAGCCTCTGTACAGATAAACTAACGACTCCACACTTTCTTTTTTCTACACCCTGTCTTTCCACGGAGTCGGAGGGGCGAAAAATCTACCAAAATTATGTGTTATTATTTCGTAGTTAACACAAACGGGACAGGCTTTTGCTTGGAGGATTTATCAACCCACAAACAATTCTCTGTAACAAAAACAACTTACAACCAATTTCAAGATCAAAACGGGAAAACAGCAACCATTCAGAAAATTCTACCACCAAATTTCAACTTGACAATTTACCGCTGCGAGAAAGACCTTCTTATCACTTCTACAGGAACAAATGATCTACTGTACAGACTTTCAGATCATTTGCAACAATTTACTCCACAGCATACTCTTGAACAAGACTCCATTATAGAACTATCTGCATGGAAGTAATAGCAAAGTAAGATTTGAATCATCAAATTCAACAGACTTTTATCATGAGAAAATGCTTTTTAATTACCATAACAGCCTTAATGGCTGTTATGGTTTGGTCTTGCAAAAAAGACAAGAACGGCGACGATTTTAATGACAACAGCAATCCTGATCCTAATGGCCCGCCGTGGGGGATTGAGCTAACAATTGAAAATATAATCGGTCAGGGCCCATTTTTCTTTAGAGTCGCCGGAGCCGGAACATTTACCATCGATTGGGGTGACGGTACCAAGCAGGAAAATATGCAGATGCCGCAACTTGAAGAAGTACCTGAAGATGTTGATGTTTATAGTTTCCCAGATTTTTCCCATAAATATGAATACGGAGGGCCGTATCAAGTCAAAGTGTTTGGTCAAGGGGGTGTCACCTTATTCGATGTAAATAATGCCATTGACTGCAGTTCTCTTTTGTTAGATAACTGTTCGCAATTGAAATATTTGAATTGCCGCTACAATCAATTGACCTCGCTGGATATCAGCGGGTGTTCGCAATTGAAATATTTGGATTGCCGCCACAATCTACTGACCTCGCTGGATATAAGTAACTGTCCTCAATTGAGAAAGCTGGATTGTGGCGAGAATCTACTGACCTCGTTGGATGTCAGCGGACAAACAGAATTGCAAACTGTGGTGTGCAAAGGTAATCTATTGTCCACCTTGAATACCAGCGGATGTACGAAGTTGGAAGAATTGGAGTGCCAGGACAATCTATTATTGACCTCCTTGAACGTCAGCAAATGTACGCAGTTGGAAAAGCTGGAATGCTGGAATAATCTACTGACCTCGCTGGATATCAACCAATGTCCGCAATTGGAATATTTGTGGTGCTCTTGGAATCGACTGACCTCATTAGATGTAAGCCAATGTCCGCAATTGAAATCTTTGAGCTGCCGTAGCAATGGACTGACCTCGCTGGATGCGAGCGGATGTACGCAGTTAAAAGGGTTGGATTGCGGTGAAAATCAACTAGCCTCCTTGAACGTCAGCAAATGTACGCAGTTGGAAAAGTTGGATTGCGGTGAAAATCAACTAGCCTCCTTGAACGTCAGCAAATGTACGCAGTTGGAAAAGTTGGATTGCTGGAATAATCGACTGACCTCATTAGATGTGAGCGGATGTACGAAGTTGGAAAGGTTGGAGTGCTATATCAATCAATTATCCGAAGTTGCCATGAACAAAATTTATTTCGATTTACCACCTGTCAAGTCGCAGCAGGGCGTATTGGAGATCGATAAAAAGAACGCAGGTAATTATGTGATTGCTGAGAGGAAAGGGTGGGTTGTGTATTTTCATTAACCTGTCAAATTCTAAAAATGGTGAAACAAATGAAAGCACAATGGATTAAATTAATCGAAGAATACGACAAGTTCAGTAAGCACAGAACGATTTGCCTATTTCAAACATTGCGTTCTCCTCTTAGCCGGGTGCCCAAGCAAGTGCGGGAACAGTGGAATAAGATCATAGGGAGCCATAGAGATCGATTATCACAGGCTAAAGACTACAACGATTTATACCAAAAAATACAGGATTTAAAAATTCCAGGTATTGGCCCTGCATGTATTAGAGAAACTGCAGCAAAAATAGCAGATGATTATAATATACCTGTAGATGATTCTTGTTGGGCTTGTTGTTACTTGATGATATCGTTGAAGAGTGCTGACTTACATACGTTGCGGCACTCTCTGGATGAAGCGAAATTAACGCCAAAACAGCAAATAGATTTCATTCTCACCTTTAGAACCAAGATTCGACGGTTGCTCAAAGCAATGTATAGGTAAGCAGCTCTAAATTTCTACCCCGTTGTGCCCTCGGCGCGCGGGGGTTTCTTTTTCTACATCAATAACTTTCGCTATCTTTGAATCTATGAGCGAGATTGAAGTACAACAGATGGAAGAAAAGATACTCCGAGGGATCGAACTGGCGTACCGGAAGCTGGGGGAACAGGAAAAACGTGAAAACGGCGAATTGGTTTTCTCTCAGGATGGAAAGATTGTGGTGGTCAAGGCATGCGATTTAGACTGATTGCAGCCATCATTAATTCAACAAACCCTATTCTGCTTCGGTGGAATGGGTTTTTCTTTTTTCTACTCGCAGGATTCAGCAAACGCTATCTCACTCAACCGGTTGCATAGCTAAGACGTACTTTAAATACCCAGTTGTTAAACCTATTTATTCATCCACACATGACCTTGCATAAATGTGTAAGCAAACGTGTAAGCATTTCGAATAACAGGCATCAAACCTGTGGGGATGTTGAATCAACGAGCAATATAATCACCTGAATAACAGAGGCCAAACCACCGTAATTCCGGCGCTATTCCTGATCCATTTCCGCCCATTTCTCCACAGAGATAGAGGCTTCGACATGCCCGTTCTCGGCGGCGCGCCTCGTCCAGTACCGGGACCGTTCGAAATCTCCCATCCAAGCATAATTTTCTCCGAGGGCGTATTGCGCCTCGGGATGGTCCTGCTCGGCCGCGCGGAGCAGCCACTCGTCCGCCTGTTTGGGATCCTGTTTGACCCCTCGGCCCATATCGTAGCAATTCCCTAGATTGTATTGGGCTATGGAAAGGCCCTGTTCGGCCGCTGCGCGATACCAGTGTACCGCCTTTTCGAGATTTTTCTCAACTCCATGCCCGTTTTCATAGCAATAACCGAGGTTGCATTGTGCCTCGGCCACTCCCTGCTCAGCCGACAAGCGATACCACCTCACAGCCTCGGCAAAATCCTTTTCGACCCCATCACCGTGCATATAGCAATACCCCAAGGTGTATTGCGCCTCGGCCTCTCCCTGCTCCGCTGCCAGACGAGTCCACCTCACGGCCTCGGCCGGATCCGGGTCGACTCCCCGCCCTTGCTCATAGCTGAGCCCCAGGTTATACTGTGCCTCGGCCTCTCCCTGCTCCGCTGCCAGACGAGTCCACTTCACGGCCTCGGCCGGATCCGGGTCGACTCCTTCGCCGGAGTAATAGCAGCAGCCCAAATTATGTTGCGCCCGGGGTACTCCCTGCTCGGCCGCCCGGCGCCACCACCGGACAGCCTCGGCCGGATCCGGTTCCACTCCTTGGCCGTTGTAGTAACAAACTCCCAAGTTCCCTTGTGCCAGGGCATGGCCCTGTTCGGCAGCGAGCCTATACCACCGGACAGCCTCGGCCGGATCCGGGTCGATTCCCTCTCCCGTCTCATAGCAAACCCCCAGGTTGTATTGCGCCGCAGCATGGCCCTGTGCCGCCGCCCGGTGGTACCATTCGGCCGCTCGGGAGGGATCCCGTTCGATCCCGATACCGTCGTCGTAGTAGCATGCGACGTTAAATTGGGCCGAACTGAAGCCCTGCTCCGCCGCCCGGAGGTTCCAGGCGAAGGCCTCCGCCGGGTCGGCCCGAACCCCGATCCCCTCGGCATAACAGTAGCCGAGGCTGAATTGCGCGTCGACATCCCCCTGCTCGGCCGCCCGAAGCCACCAGTCGATTGCCCGTTGCTCGTCCCGTTCGACTCCCTCGCCCTGTACATAACATTCCCCCAGGCGGTTTTGTGCCCGGGCGTCGCCCGCTTCGGCGCGCTCCCGCAGGGTTTGCAGCGTGTCGGTCATCGGTTGTGCGTTGTCGGTCATCATTCCGGTTCGTTTCGGACAAAAATAACCGATTTCCCCGTTTCTCTCTTCCGGTTTTGTGTTATTTTATGGCCTGCATAACCAAACTCTTTTTTACGAACCACATGAAAACGACGAACAGACCCCTGACGTTCGGCCGCATCGCCGAACTCTGGAAAGCCGACAAGAAAAACTATGTCAAACGATCCACCTATGCCGCCTATGCGTTGGTGCTCGCCAACCACCTGACGCCGGCTTTCGGCTCCTGTGCCGGGATTTCCGAAGAGCAGGTCCAACAGTTCGTGTTCGACAAGCTGGCTCGGGGGCTCAGCCGAAAGACGATCAAAGACATGCTGGTGGTCCTCAAAATGGTGCTGAAGTTCGGCGCCAAGAACGGTCTCGCGGACGACTACCGGCCGATCGACATCCGTTTCCCGACCGACCGCAGTCGGTCGCAGATCGAGGTCCTCAGCAAGGACCACCAGCGGCGCATCATGGAACACGTCACGACCCATGTCTCGTTCGAAAACTTGGGGATCTACCTGTGTCTGTGCACGGGCCTCCGGATCGGCGAGCTGTGCGCCCTGACCTGGGACGACCTCGACACCGAGACCGGGGTGGTGCGGGTGCGCAAGACGCTCCAGCGGATCGGGGTGCCGGACTCGTCCGCGGCGGCCCGGACCGAGTTACTGATCGACACGCCCAAGTCCCGCAACTCGATCCGCGACATCCCCATGTCGGCCGAGCTGCTGCAGATGATTCGTCCCTGGAAGCGGGTTGTGAACGGCTCGTTTTTTGTCCTCACGAACGACGCCCGCCCCACCGAACCGCGCACCTATCGCAACTACTACAAACGGCTGCTGCGGGAGCTGGAACTGCCGCCCCTGAAGTTCCACGGCCTGCGCCACAGCTTCGCCACGCGATGCATCGAGAGCCGGTGCGATTACAAGACGGTGAGCGTGCTGCTCGGACACTCGAACATCAGCACGACGCTCAACCTCTATGTCCACCCGAACCTGGAACAGAAGCGGCGCTGTGTCGAGCAGATGTCCCGTTCGCTGCGATAGCGGGGGGGTAGGCGCTGTCGAAATAGATAAAAAAACACTTACTTCACATAAAATTTGTATCTTGCTTCGACGAGACATTAAATTACAACACGATTATGCGTATTCTTATTTTGCTTTTCACCGTGTTATTGATCGGGTGTAAAAAAAGCGAACCGATGGCTCCCCCTTCGGGCGAGTTACCCGAAGCCGGTCATAAAAAAATTCCGGTCTCGATTGGATTCGATCTGAAGCAACCGGTCTCCGACGCTTCGCGAGTCGCCGCCATACAGACCAAGGCGGCGAACGAAGCTGATTTGTTGCGTTTCCGTCTGCTGTGCGAGCTCAAACCTTTCTCGACTGACACGGTATTCCGAGATACGATGTTATTGGATATCACGACATCCGATGTCGTTATTGAAGATACTTTGCCGGTCGATACCTATACGTTGGCTGTGTGGGGTAACTACGTTTATGTCGACGATCAGGGGCGGGTGGTCGACGAACAGTACGAGGCCGATCCCGAGGCGGGACTGGAAAACATCCGGATCTTGCATCCGGAACAGGAGAAAAACTGGGGATTCGCTTACGCAGGGACCCAAAAGGTCAGCCTCTCGGCGACAACGTCGGACCCTGTTGTGCAGCGTATTCCGATTCAACGTTGCGTGATGCAGATTCTGTTCAACCGCCACGGGCCGTACGATAACTTCGACTGGAACGATGCCGTGGCTTCCAATATCAAACTGACGGGCTTTTCGACCCATTATAACGTCTACGCGGACCAGGCTTCGGCGGATGCCGATCATCCGATCATTCAACTGGACCGGATCGACAATCGGGAGTACGCCTACTACCGGATGACCCTGTTCGAGAGCCTTCAGGACTGTTACATCGATCTGCAATACGTCAATAGCGACGGGTCGACCATCGACCTGCCGCAGTTTTACAACAAACGCCAGCTCTATCATCCGCAGACCGGCGACCAGTTGTACAAACCGGAGCTAACCCGGAACAAATTGTTCTTTTTCGCTAATTGTTGGAACGATGTCGAACCTTTTTCGATCGGTTTATCGACCGACCTGATGGGCGACGAAACCATTTTCGAACCGACGACCTTTTCGTGCGTGGCTCCGGAAGATTCGTTGGCCTTGGTGGATTTCTATCACGCGATGGGGGGAGAGACCTGGGTACAGCCGTGGCGATTGGCTCTTCCGGTCAGCACGTGGGCCGGTATTACGTTGTCGGCTCCACAGGACGGAACGCCTCAGCGAGTGATTGCTATAAAAATGGGAGCCTTCGGCATGGGAAACAATAATATGAAAGGTTATATACCGGCTTCGTTGGGAGAGCTTTCGGAATTGATAGAACTGAACATCGCAGCCGACTTGGAGGGAGGAACGGAAGATTTCTTAGGCGGACTGACCCAATTGAAAAGTCTGACGATCAGTCATAGTCAGCGGGCGAATTTCGTGGGCGGATACGGCGAGCGGCCGAAAGTAACGCTCAGCGACCGGTTATTGCAGTTGGAGGATGTCCGGCTGGAAGGAGTGTCGGTCGAAAATCTCAACCTGTTATGGCAGAGCCGGAATTTGCAACAGGTTAGTATCACATTCGTCGATTTGGTGAACGATTCGGTCATTTTGGAAACGGCAGATACTCCTTTCTCGAAGTTACATACGTTGAATTTAGTCCAAATTAAAGGCGCGACGGGGGTTTCCGATAAGATTTATAAACTGGGTTCTCAACTGGAAACCTTGAACTTTATAGGTATTACCACGGATAATATCGCAGAGCATATTAATCTTGATCTCGCATCTTTGGCCGAAGCATATCCCAATCTACGAATGTGGAACAAATGATCCGATCGGCTCATGGCAACAGTTGACTAACCTGAACCTCATGGGAGATTTGTATGGTGAATTGCCCGATGAGTTGTTGCAACTTCCTCAACTCAGATACTTTATGCTTCAAGGGCATCCAAGGCTGACCGGAACGATTCCTGGAGGGTGGACTGTCGGAAAGATGGTCCATATATTCGGATGCGATGGGGTTAAGATGCAATAAATAAAAAATTGTCTCTGTGCGGGATTGTTGATTGGGATATAGGCCCGTTCCTTCTTTACATAAAATACAAGGAGGGACGGGCTTAATGGTGGATAATAAATTTTAATGGGCTTGGAACCGGCTGATTTCCCGTCTACGCCTCGACCAGGAGCGGGACGGTCAGCCGAGTGGCACTCGATACCGCTTCTGCAACCCGGGCTGTGATTGCCAGCCCTTCAGTCTGCTGGAGTCCATCGTGTGGCTGAGCAAAAACGAGAGGTTTTTTATGAAGCGTTGGAAAGTCCGCGGTCGTCGGCGGTATTACCGAAATTTGGCGAAACAGGCGCCGTTCGAGGCGGAGGTGGCGCCCTGGATCGAATACCTGCAGCAGCAGGAACCGGGGCCGTGCTACGACAAGGCGTTCTATGCCGCTCACCGGGAGCTCGACGATCGACTGCGGGCTATCGCCCACAGGCCCGAGGGCGACCGTGGCTACGACCTCGACCACATCCACTTCGATCGGGGCGAGCCGCTTTTCCGGTGGAAGGCGATTCGGCCGCACCTGGACCTCGTGATGCGTCTCTTTGCCCGCTTGGAACAGGCCGCAGGCGCGGGAGTGCGGCCATTTCAATGCTGGATTTCTCTCGGCATGCAACCCGACTACGGGATGCACCCGACGCTCTATTTCCACACCCCGAACGTTTACTGCGACTACTTCCCGCACGTCGATCGGGTCTCGAACACCGCCTGCAACTGGCCAACGGCCCGCGAAATGACCGCCTATCTCGACGAACTCCTCCGGCAGGGCTACACGGTGCTGATGTCGGCGCCCACCGGACGCTGGGAGGACATCTATACGCACATCGTTATCTACAAGGAGGGTTTCGGCGAGAGCTTGTTGGGCGACGGATCATAGCGGGGGCTTCTTTCTGCGTGTGAGCGTTTTTTGTCCTGGGGCAAATTTTTATCCCGCAAACCTCTCTACTTTTGATGTGTACTCAGTTTTTAGCTACGGGAGGGTACCGTACCTTTTCTGAAGAAAAGGTACCCAAAAGACTTTC
>CAJTNK010000017.1 GCA_910577885.1 uncultured Rikenella sp. | reverse complement strand
AAGGCTCTTGACTACGGCAGCCCATGGAATGCGACAGCATTCCCGAAAGTTTTTTCGGTTCCTTTTGTGAACAAAAGGAACAGTACCCTCCCGTTCAATCAATAAAGTATATAAATTTGCGTATTATGAAGAGTAATATACCTTTGGCAGAGCGGATGAGGCCGACGACGCTCGACCAGTATATCGGACAGAAGCATTTGGTGGGGCCGGAGGGTGTGTTGCGCAAGTTTGTGAGTGCGCATAACCTTTCGTCGTTCATTCTGTGGGGTCCTCCGGGCGTGGGGAAGACCACGCTGGCGCAGATCATGGCGCGGGCGTTGGAGCGCAAGTTCTTTACGCTGAGCGCCATTAACGCCGGAGTGAAGGAGGTGCGCGAGGTGTTGGAGAAGGCCCGGTCGAGCCGTTTTTTCGACTCGGCGCCTCCGGTGCTGTTTATCGACGAAATCCATCGGTTCAACAAAGCCCAACAGGATTCGCTGCTCGGCGCGGTGGAACAGGGGGTGGTAACGTTGATCGGGGCCACGACCGAAAATCCGTCGTTCGAGATTATCCGACCGCTCTTGTCGCGGTGTCAGGTCTATATCCTGAAGCCGTTGGGCGAGGAGGACCTCCGGCAGCTGCTCGAACGGGTGGTGACGGAGGACATTTGCCTCAGAGAGTTGGACATCCGGATCGAAGAGACCGGCGCGCTGCTCGGGTTCAGCGGCGGCGACGCGCGCAAGCTGCTGAACATCGTCGAAATGCTCTGCAGCACGGCCGACGAAGGGACGATCGTCATCGATGACGAGCATGTCCGGACCGCTTTGCAGCAGAACATCGCCCGGTACGACAAGAACGGCGAGGAGCATTACGATGTCATTTCGGCCTTCATCAAGAGCGTCCGGGGAAGCGACCCGAATGCCGCCATCTACTATTTGGCACGGATGTTGTCCGGAGGCGAAGAGCCGCGGTTTATCGCTCGCCGGCTGTGCATTCTGGCTTCGGAAGACATCGGGTTGGCCAATCCGAACGCCTTGTTGTTGGCCGAGGCGTGTTTCAACACCGTGCACAACATCGGGATGCCGGAAGCCCGGATCACGCTGGCGCAAACGACCATTTATCTGGCCACTTCGCCGAAGAGCAACTCGGCTTATATGGCCATCAACAAGGCCTTGGCGCAGGTCGAACGGGAGGGATACCGGCCCGTGCCGCTCCATTTGCGGAACGCCCCTACCCCGCTCATGGCGAAGGCGGGGTACGGGACCGGTTACAAGTATGCACATGACTTTCCGGGCCATTTCGTCGACCTGGAGTTCATGCCCGAGGGGCTGAGCGGTACGCGCTTTTGGGAGCCGGCCGAAAATCCGGCCGAGGAGAAACTCCGGGCCCGGATGGCGGAGCTGTGGGGCGGAAAATATGAGTGACCGGATTGGGAGATTGGCGAAAAAAGGTTAGATTTACAAGAAAAAGCAATTTCGTATGACGATGATGTACAGCCACACGACGGACGACAAGAACCGGATGAAACAGGGAGATATTTGTGTCCGGATTCCCGGATTTACGGAGGATCGGGGGATGCAGGCCGCTAAGCGGGGAATGTTTTTTCTGCTGGCGGGTCCGTGCGTGGTGGAGGGCGAGGAGGTGGTGATGGGAACGGCGGAGCGCATGGTGGAGATCACCTCGCGGCTCGGAATCCCTTATGTCTTCAAGGCTTCGTATCGGAAAGCCAATCGGAGCCGGGCCGACTCGTTCACCGGGATCGGCGACGTCAAAGCCTTGAACCTGCTGGCCAAGGTGCGGCGGGAGTTCGGCGTGCCGGTCGTGACGGATATTCACAACCCGGAAGAGGCGGCCATGGCCGCCGAGTATGTGGACGTGCTTCAGATTCCGGCGTTCCTGTGTCGGCAGACCGACCTGCTCACCGCTGCGGCCGAGACCGGGCGGTGGGTCAACATCAAAAAAGGACAGTTCCTGGCGCCGGAGTCGATGGTCTTTGCGGCCGAGAAGATCACGGAGTGTGGCAACAGGAAGGTGATGCTGACGGACCGCGGGACGATGTTCGGGTACCAGGACCTGGTGGTGGACTACCGCGGGATTCCGACCATGCAGCGGACCGGATTTCCGGTGGTGATGGACATCACCCACTCGCTGCAACAGCCCAACCAGAGCAGCGGCGTGACGGGCGGTCATCCGGAGATGATCGAGACCATTGCCCGGGCGGCTATTGCGGTGGGGGCCGACGGCCTGTTCGTCGAGACCCATCCCAACCCCGCGCAGGCGTTGTCGGACGGGGCCAATATGCTGCCGCTGGACCGCATGGAGGCGATGCTCGAACGGCTGGTGGCTTTGCGCAAAACCATCCTCTCTTTTTAATAACCTCTACTGCACGAGACCCGAGATCATGGAAGAAACGACCAATAAACGAGAGCAGATCGTCGAGACCCTGAAAACCAAATCGGTCCTTCTGCAACATATTTTCGACAACACGCAGCAGGTCTTCTGTCAGCTCAAGGAGATCTTGCAGGAGTATGCCGTGGAGGTCAACGAACGGTTGGACGGCACGACCGACAAACGGATCAAGATGGAGTATCGCGACCGAGGGAAGTTCGAAGCGCAACTGCAGATGGCCGGCGACATCCTGATCTTCAGCATGCACACCAACGTCTTTCAGTTCGAACGCGGGAATGTCATCTGGCAGAACTCCTATGTCAAGCAGGACAAACAGAACGCTTACTGCGGGGTTATCAATATCTACAACTTCCTGGCCGACTCGTTCCGCTACAACCGGTCGGCGGACGAAGGGTATCTGGTGGGGAGGATTTTTATCAACCGCGATCTCCAGTACATGGTCGAAGGGAAAAGGCAGGTGACCTATCGCCATGACCGGTTCGGACAAGGGGCTATTACACCCGATGCCTTGACCGAAATCATCGAAAATACGATGGCCTATACCTTGGACTTCGACCTCCTCGTGCCACCGTACGATGCGGTGAAGCTCGTGACGGTGGACCAGATGAATACCAAAATCGAGAACTCGAAACTCCAGACCGGCAAACGGATGGGGTACCAGTTCCGCTCGGACGATGTGTGATGGAGAGGCGAGGAGGACATATCGTTGCCACGCTGGTTGTCAGTTTGTTCCTCCTCGCCTCCTCTGTGTTTCGGACCGAGGGGCAGTCGCTGAAGAACAGCCCGCCGCGATACGACGAGCAGTTGCACAGCGACACGATCGTCGTGCCGTTCAACTATCGCGAACGGAACCGACGGGCCGATGCTTTTTATGACACGCTCCGTTATCGACGGTACCGCAATCCGGTGAGCCGTTTTCTGTTCCGTTCCCTGATCCGGAGTCGGAACGCCAGCGATGAAGGGGCTCCGATGCTCGATTTCCGGCGAAACCGCTCCTATTTCGAATCGTTTGCCGGGCGGCGGATCACCGCCGTGCATTTGACCCAGGCCAACGTCTTTTCGCCCCGCGACACGACGGTCAAGGTCGGATGGGTGCAACGTTTCATCGACCGGCTGCACATCCGCACCCAACCGCGACAACTGCTCCAAAATCTCCTTTTCGAGGCGGGCGACACGCTCAACCCGTATGTGATGGGGATCAACGAAGAGTTGTTGCGCAGCCTGCCGAACCTTTCGACCGCTTATTTCGTCGTCGTACCCGACCCGTGCGATTCGCTCGGGGTGGCGGTCCATGTCTTCGCCCGCGACAACTGGTCGATCAGCGGCGACATGCACCTGGGAAGCGACGAAAACGAATTTTCGCTCTTCGACCGGAACTTTCTCGGGACCGGCGACGAACTCAAACTGATCTTAACGACCGAAAACGCGGTCCGAAAGGTGGGGGCCGAGATCGATTACACGGCTCGGAACCTGTTGGGCCACTTTACGGACGTTACGGTGCGGCTCGGGGTCGGAGCCAACAGGAACATCGGGGCGTTTGGCGTCGACCACCCGTTCATCCTCCCTTCCGATTGGGGATTCGGGTTCGACGTCGAACGTCTCTACCGACGCGAGGCCCAGCAACTGACCGACACTTCGTACTTCGTCAACCGTTTTCGGGTCGAGGGCTGGGGCGGCAAGTCATGGTGCCTCGACTGGCGCAACGGAACCAGCCTGTATGCCGCCGCGTCGCTCGGGCGGGAGCACTACAACGCGCGGCCGCCGGTCACCGAGAGGCTGAATCCTTACTACCTCAATCGCGACCGGATGCTCTTGAGTATCGGCGTCTCGCGACGCAACTACTTTCAGGGCAATATGATCTACGGTTACGGACGGACCGAGGACATCCCGTACGGCTTCCGGGTGGAGCTCGTGGGAGGGCGGGAGTGGGCCGAACGGATCGGACCGAGAGACTATTGGGGGCTTCGCGGTTACTGGGGAAACCTGCTCGGCGACCACTACCTCGAGACGGGTATTGCCCTGGGGTCGTTCTTTCTGCCGGACTATCGGCCTCAGCAATCCGTTGTGACGGGTCAGCTGCGCTACTTTACGCCTCTGTTGCGGGTGCGGACGAGCTATATCCGGCAGTTCGCCGCTCTGTCGGCCACCATGGGATTTCACCGGCTGGAGGGCGAACGCGAGGCGCTCCGGTATGAGAAAGCACACGGCATGGGGATTCGCGGTCTGTCGGAAAACGCCTGGATGTCGGGATATAACCGTCTGACGTTCAGTTCCGAGACGGTACTCTTCACCCCGCTGTTCCTGTACCATTTCCGGTTCGCCTTCTTTCTGTTCGGCGACGCCGGGTGGCTGGGCTACGACAACAACCTGTTCCGCAACCGCTTTACGGGGGCTATCGGAGCCGGCGTGCGGATCAAAAACGAACGACTGATATTCAACAATATACAGATTCGATTGGGTTACGCTTTCAACCGGCCGCCAGAGGTGGGATACAGCTATTTTTCGATCTCGAACGAACGCGACTTCCAGGAATTCAACTTCGCACCGGGAGCTCCCCGGCCGATCGAATACCGCTGACCGATCATCTCTGGCATGGTTTATGCTATCTTGTCATTCGTGACAGGATGGTACTATACCTTTTACCTACGGTTTCCTCGCTTTACTTCGGTATAATGTGTAAACGGTCTTTGTGCAGGAGGGTACTGTCCCTTTCTTGAAAGAAAGGGACCCAAAGAACTTTCAGATAGCATACGCTATGCCTTAGGCTCCGCAAGCTAATGCTTTGGCCCGTTGCTTGGGGCCGGGTCTTTTGATGGGGCGCATGATGCAGTACATTACCTTTTGCGCCCCATCAAAGCCCGACCCCAAAAAGAAAGGACCCAAGGCTCTTGACTACGGCAGCCCATGGAATGCGTCAGCATTCCCGAAAGTTTTTTCGGTTCCTTTTGTTCACAAAAGGAACAGTTCCTGCTCGATCACCAAACACGGTTGGCAAACTACACGAAAGCAAAACGAACGAAGCGAAGGCAACAAAAGAACAGTTCCTGCTCGTCACCAAAGAACGAGATATACAAATTAATAGTATCAAAAAAACACACTATGTCATCAGTACTTGTCGGACAAAAGGCCCCGCTTTTTCGGGCCACGGCGGTGGTAAACGGCGCGGAGATCGTGCCCGAATTCTCGCTGGAACACTACCTGGGGAAACGATATGTCCTCTTTTTCTTCTATCCGGCCGACTTTTCGGCCGTCTGCCCCACCGAAATACTCGCCTTCCAACGGCTTGAAGCCGAATTCGAAAAACGGAATACGGTTGTCGTCGGTTGTTCGGGCGACTCGCACTTCGTGCACCAAAAATGGCTCTCGCTGCCCGTTGCACAAGGCGGAATCGAGGGCGTGAAATACCCGCTGGTGGCCGACCCGGCCAAAACCATCATGCGCAATTACGGTGTCCTGGCGGGCGATTACCGCCAGGACGACAACGGCGAAGTCGAGTTCCTCGGCGCGGCGATGGCCTACCGGGGTAGCTTCCTGATCGACAAACAGGGAATCGTACGCCACCAGGTGGTGAACGACTTGCCGCTCAGTCGCAGCACGGACGAGACGTTGCGAATGATCGACGCCCTGCAGCACTTCGAGGAGTACGGCGAGGCCTGTCCGATCGACTGGCACCGTGGAGACCAAGGTATCAAATAATCTTCGTCACTTGTTCCTTGGCTACCCTGTATGAAACTGTTCTCTTTCTGAAGAAAGAGAACCAGAAAGACTTCCGAGGATGCTTGCGCATCCTAACTCTATCTCGGTACAGGATCTGAACTTTTGACTTTTCGGGCCACGGAAAAGGGCGCGCTTGAGGCTATCAAAAACCTTAGCGCGCCCTTTTTTCTTGGCCCGAAGAACAAGAGTTTGAGAACCTTGTAACCCGGATGGCTTAAAAGTGCGATAGCACTTTTGAAAGTTTTTTCTGTTCCTTTTGTGAACAAAAGGAACAGTACCCTCCCGGTTACGAAGAACAGGTGCGAATAAATAGTATGATTCAACGACCTATGCCTCGACCTTCTCGTCCAGCACCATTTTGAAGTAACCCAAGCTATCCGGCTCGAAATCACGGATATAGCTTCCGTGAGCCGCACATTTGGCTTGCCCCTCCTTGATGAAAGCGATGGCCGAGATCCGGTAGTCTTCGCCCACCTCCGGATGGCTGGCCTGTTGTAGCAAGAGATGTCCCATAATGACGTATCCCCCCATTTCAACCAACCGCCGGGCATGGAAGTCGAGCAAATCGGCATCGCTCCCCTCTTTGGCCGTCATCTCCTGGACCCGCCGAAGCGCCTCTTCGTAGGCTTCGCGCATGGCCACCAGCGTACGGTACTGCCCATCCAGCTCCGCCACCGGTTTCACCGCCTCGTATGCCTGCATCTGCGCCAGCAACACGCCCGTCGTCACCCCGCGAATGGCCGCCACCACCTGCAATTGCGACGTCCCCTCGTAAATCGTCGTGATACGGGCATCGCGATAAATCCGTTCGATCGCGTAGTCCTTCATGAACCCAGACCCGCCGTGGATCTGCAACGAATCGTAAGCCACACTGTTGCTGTACTCCGACGAAAAAAGTTTCAGCAGCGGCGTATAAGCATCCGCCAACTTCTGGTACTGCTTCATCTCGGTCCGCTCTTCCGGCGCGAGTTTCCGCTCTTTCTCGATGTGGAAGTAGTTCTTGTAGACATCCACAAATCGAGCCGTCTCGTACAGCAGCGCCCGGGAGGCCTGCAAACGCGCTTTCATGTTGGTTAACAGCTCGTAAACCGCCGGGAACTGAATGATCGGTTTACCGAATTGTTCCCGTTCGTTGGCGTATTTCAACGCCTCGCGATACGCCGCCTCCATGATCCCCACCGACTGCGCCCCGATTCCGAGCCGCGCCGAGTTCATCAACGCCATCACGTACTTGATGAGCCCCATCTTCCGATCTCCGACCAGCTTGGCCGGCGCATTGGTGAAGACCAGTTCGCAGGTCGGCGACCCGATGATCCCCAACTTATGCTCGATCCGCCGCACCTTCACCGCCATGTGCTTCTTGTCGTACACGAACAGTGACAAACCCCGTGCATCGGTAGTCCCCTCTTCGCTCCGGGCCAACACCAGCGAAATATCCCCATCCCCGTTGGTAATGAATCGTTTCACCCCGTTCAAGAGCCACTCGCCCGGCTTGTCCGGATTGGGTGTCGCCTTGAGCATCACCGCCTGCAGGTCGGAACCCGCATCCGGTTCGGTGAGGTCCATCGCCGCCGTCGCCCCTCGGTTAATCTGCGGCAGAAACTCGGCATTGATCTCCTCGCTGGCAAACTCGTGCAAGGTCTCGGCACAGTCCTGCAACCCCCAGATATTTCCGAAACCGGCATCCGCGCGGCTCACCAGTTCGCAAGTCATCACGTACGGCACGAGCGGGAAGTTCAACCCTCCGAACCGCCGCGGCAGCGAGATTCCATACACCCCCGCCTGCGTCAACATATCGTGATTCTCCTGCGTCCCCCGGGCATAGATCACCCGGTCATTTTCCACCCGCGGCCCCTCCTTGTCCACCGAGTCGGCGTTCACGGCAATCGTATTGGCCGCCACATCCCCCACGATTTCCAGCACTTTGCGGTAGCTGTCCACCGCGTCCTCGAAGTCCACCGGCGCATAGTCATACGCCCCTTTATCCTTGAACCCCTGTTCCTTGAGGTCCACGATTTTTTTCATCAACGGGTGATCCAGGTGGAACTGTATATCTTTGTTGTCCAAGAAAAAATTAGCCATATCCTATAGTAAATCAAAGAGTTACTTGCTATTCTGTTTGTAGTGTTTGATGATCTTCGGAATCACCGTGTTGACATCTCCGATAATCGCATAGTCGGCCATCTTGTTGATCGGCGCCTCGGGATCGGTGTTGATCGAGATGACCATCGAACTGCCGTCCATCCCCGCCGTGTGCTGGATCTGCCCCGAGATCCCGCAAGCAATATAGAGCTTCGGCCGTACCGTCACCCCTGTCTGTCCGATCTGCCGTTCATGTTCCGCAAATCCGGCATCCACCGCCGCCCGCGAAGCCCCCACTTCACCCCCCAACACTTCGGCCAGCTGGTGCAACAGCCCGAACCCCTCCTTCGACCCCATCCCGTAGCCCCCCGCCACAATAATCGGTGAGCCTTTGATGTTGATCTTCCGTTCTTCCATCTCCCGGGCCACGATCTTCACCGCAAAGTCCGTATCGCTCAAGTACTTCTTGTAATCCACCGGTTTGACCTCCGCCGCCTTCACCTCACCGGCCGGAACCGGCTCCATCTTCATCACCCCTTCGCGCACGGTGGCCATCTGCGGCCGGTGGTCCGGGTTAATAATAGTCGCAATGATGTTCCCCCCGAACGCCGGACGAATCTGATACAGCAAATCCTTGTACTCCTTGCCGGTCTTGGCTTCGATGTGGTCGCCGATCTCCAGCGACGTACAATCCGCCGTCAATCCGCTGTGCAACGCCGACGAAACGCGCGGTGCCAAATCCCGCCCCGTGCATGTCGCTCCGAACAGCGCGATCTGCGGCTGCTCTTCGCGAAATACCCCGCAAATGATCGCCGCATGAGGCAGTGTCCGGAACGGTGCCAGCTCCGCTCCATCCGCCACATGGACCACTTCGGCCCCGTATTGTGCCAATTGTTTTTCAATTCCCGACAGGTTGTGTCCAATGGCCAGCGCCTCGACCCGACACCCCAATGTTCCGGCCAACGCCCTCGCCTTGGTCAAGAGTTCCAGCGAAACGTCCGCAACCTTGCCCTCCTCAATCTCGCAGTATACGAATATGTTGTTCATGAGAATTTCAGTTAATGGTTTGCTTTATCTGGAATGAATTAACCGATTGTATGCGAAGCGATCAGTTCTTTTACAAGTCCTTCGATGTCGCCGTCCGATCCGGTCAGATGCTTGGCCTCCTTGGCCTGGAAAACGATATTTTCGATCTTCTTCACCTTGGTCGGCGAGCCGTTCAGCCCCAGCAGCATCTCGTCGGCCGCCACATCCGCCGCACCCCACTCCGGAATGCAGAGGTAGCACCGCTCCTTGTGCAAAGCCATGTAGTAATCCTCCTGCTGTTCCTGCACCTCGCTCACCGTCCGGGCGTGCTTGTACTTCATCACCATCTTGGCGTTCCGCGGCCGACACTCCGGTGCACTGGCATTCACGGTAATGACCCCCGGCAAGCGCATCGCGACGGTTTCCACCCCATGCTCCAGCCGACGGCGAATGGTGATCTCGCCCCCAGTCTGGTCGATCCGGTCGATCGCTTCGGCATACGTGACCTGCGGCAGCCCCAACTTTTCAGCCACCTGCGGCCCGACCTGCGCCGTATCACCGTCAATCGCCTGCCGCCCGGCGATAATCAGATCCGGATTCAGCTTCTTGATCGCACAGGCCAGTGTATAACTGGTCGCCAGCGTATCGGCCCCGGCAAACTTACGGTCGGTGAGCAGCACTCCGCCGTCCGCTCCGCGAAACATCGCTTCGCGGATCACCTCCGCCGCCCGGAACGGCCCCATCGTCAGGATTGTAATTTGGGTCTCCGGCAACCGGTCTTTGATACGCAGCGCCTGTTCCAAGGCATTCAGGTCCTCCGGGTTAAAAATGGCCGGCAGTGCCGCCCGGTTCACCGTCCCGTCGGCTTTCATAGCATCCTTGCCCACATTCCGCGTATCGGGAACCTGCTTGGCCAGCACGACTATTTTCAATGCTTTATTCATAAGTAGGTAAGTGTTTGGGTATGTTTTTTAGTTAAAGTAAAACTTTACTTGATTTCCAAGAACATTCTATCCCACCGTATCCCATTGAATATATTTTTCCCCGGTGTAACAGAGAGCCAAATGAACGACGCCCGTCCCTCGACATGATCCTCCGGCACGAAACCCCAAAAACGCGAGTCCGCCGAGTTGTGCCGATTGTCCCCCATCATGAAGTAGTAGTTCATTTTGAACGTATAATCCGTTACGAGCGAATCATTTACATATATCTCCCCCTTCTCCTCGTCCACCCGCAAGGTATTCCGCTCATAATTCCGAATGACACGTTCGTACAGCGGCAGCGTCTCCAACGTCAAAGCCACCGTCTGCCCCGCCCGCGGTACTTGCAACGGCCCGAAAATATCCTCGGTCCACGGATAAAGCTCCGTATCGTGCGGGAAAATAGCTTCGTTCGGCAATCGATTGATGTACCGCGTCACCTGTTTCACCTCCGGCAACTTCCGAATCGCCTCCGATGCCTCTTCCGTCAGCGGCATCGTGTATCGCCCTGCCTCCGCATTGTAGCCCACCTCTTCTGCATTGATCCCCAGCCGTTCGAACACCCGATTGCCGATCGGCCCCGTGACGTTCACCAGGTAAATGTACTGTACCCCCGGTATCTCCTTCTGCCGCGCCCCGTTGACGAACAACTCCCCGTCGATCACCTGCACCCGGTCTCCGGCCACCGCCACACACCGCTTGATGTAGTTATCCCGCTTGTCCACCGGCCGGTAGCGCACCTTCAACTCCTCCTCCACCCGCTCCCGTCCCAAGCTCCTCACCAAGTCGTAATAATTCGTGTTCGACGACACCTCCATCTCCATCGGCTGTCCGAATTCGTCCGCCACGGTCACCGTTCCCAGCGCCACCGTATCCCCCTCCGGAAAATTAAACACCACCACATCGTCCCGCTGCACCGTATCGCGTCCCCACAACCGCTTGTAGTCCCACTGCCACCGCTTCCAGTACGACGGTGTCATCTGCGAGAACGGCATCGTATTCTGTACGAACGGGAACGAGATCGGCGTATTGGGCATCTTCGGTCCGTAGTGGATCTTGCTGACGAAGATATAGTCCCCGGTCAACAAGGTGTGTTCCATCGACGACGACGGAATGACATACATCCCGAAAAAGTAGATCTTGAGCGGCACCACCACGATCACCGCAAACAACAGCGCTTCGATCCACTCGGCCACCTTGCGGAACGGCCGATTGTTGGCCTTGATGGTCCGGTAACGATTGAGCCACAGGCGTTCGCTCCACTTACCGATATAGAAGTCGTAGATGACAATCACCCCCAGCAGCCACCACAAATTCCGGGTCCAGACCACGAACCACAACACGTAAATCACACTGACCACCGAGAACTGCACCCACTTGTTGTACCACAGTTCCTTAAACAGATTTTTCTTCATGGCGCTTCTTCGTCTTCTAAAACCCGAGCAAATCTTTCATTCCGTACACCCGTCCTGCGCCGCGTTTGTCGGTCATGAATTCCGCCGCCAGCACCGCCCCCATGGCAAATCCGGCCCGGCTTTTGGCCGTATGGTCGATCGTGATGACATCGGCCTCCGACTCCCACACCACGGTATGAATTCCCGGCACCACCGACCGCCGCTGCGCCGTCACACCCAGCTCCGTCGGTACGGTGGTCGCCCCCAGCGTCCAAGCGCTCTTCCGGTCGATCCCCGCCAGGATCCCTTCAGCCAGTGTCACCGCCGTACCGCTCGGCGCATCCTTCTTCTGCACGTGGTGCACCTCGTTCAGCGTCACATCGTACTCCGGAAAGCGATTCATCATCTCGGCCAGCTGCCGGTTCACGGCAAAAAAGACATTCACTCCGATGCTATAATTCGAGGCGTAGAAAAACGCCCCCTTATTCCGTTCGCACAAAGCCGTCACCTCCGGCAGCCGATCCAGCCACGCCGTCGTCCCGCACACCACCGGAACACCCGCCTCCAAACAAGCGACGATATTTCCGTACGCAGTCCCGGGCGTCGTAAACTCGATTGCCACGTCGCACGCCGCCAGGTTTTCCGCCGTCATCCGGTCGGTCGTGTCGTAATCGATAATCAGCGGAATCTCGTGACCCCTGGCCACCAGGATCCGTTCGATCTCGTGGCCCATTTTGCCGTAACCTATCAGTGCAATTTTCATAATCTGGGTTGAAAGTAATACATAAAAAGCGAAAAACAAAATCGAGTTTTGTTTTTCGCTTGCTCCGTCCGCCACAAATCCAAGGTGTTCAACGCATCATCGGACAATGGTCTCGTCCCGATCCGGCCCCACCGAAATAATCTTCACCGGCACGCCCGTCTCCCGTTCGATAAAGTCGACGTACTCCTTGAACTGACGCGGAAAATCCTCATACCGCCTAATTCCGTTGATGTCGCAGTTCCACCCCTCGAACTCCTTGTATATAGGAGTGATCTCTTCATTGGTCTCGTACGGAAACTCCGTCACCTGCCGTCCGCCGATCTCATACGCCACCGCCACCTTAATAGTCGGAAAAGTATTGAGCACGTCGGCTTTCATCATAATCAGCTGCGTCACCCCGTTTATCATCGCACTGTACTTCAAAGCCACCATATCGAGCCATCCGCACCTGCGCTCCCTGCCGGTCACCGCCCCGAACTCGTGTCCGATCCGCTGCAGGTCTTTCCCCGTTCGGTCGAACAGTTCGGTCGGGAACGGTCCGCTCCCCACCCGCGTACAATAAGCCTTGAAAATCCCGTACACCTCTCCGATCCGATTCGGCGCCACTCCGAGCCCGATGCAAGCCCCGGCGCACACCGTATTGGACGACGTAACAAACGGGTAAGTCCCGTAGTCCACATCCAACAACGCCCCCTGCGCCCCCTCGGCCAGGATCCCCTGCCCTTCGTTCAACAGCCGGTTGACTTCATGCTCCCCCTCGATAATCGTGAACCGCCGCAGCGTCTCGATCCCGGCAAACCACTGTGCCTCGTACTCCGTAATATCGTACGTGAACCCGTCGAACTGCGCCAGCATCGCGACATGCTTCTGTTTCAACCGTTCGTACCGCTCCATGAACGACGGCGAGAGGATATCTCCCACCCGCAGCCCGTTCCGACCGGTCTTGTCCATATAGGTCGGTCCGATCCCCTTGAGCGTCGAACCGATTTTCCCTTTCCCTTTGGCCGCCTCGCTGGCCGCGTCGAGCATCCGGTGGGTCGGCAGAATGAGGTGCGCCTTCTTGGCCACCCGGATTTTGGCCGTCACATCCACCCCGAGCTGTTCCAGCTCGCCGATTTCCTGGGCGAACATCACCGGGTCGAGCACCACTCCGTTCCCGATGATATTGACGGCATTGTCGCGGAAAATCCCGGACGGAATCGAGCGCAGCACATGGACTTTATCCCCGAAATGCAAGGAGTGTCCCGCATTCGGCCCCCCCTGGAACCGGGCGATGACCTGATAGTCGGGCGTGAGCACATCCACGACTTTACCTTTACCCTCGTCGCCCCATTGCAGGCCGAGAACTACATCAACTTTCATGAGTTGGTTTTGAGGTTAAACAAAAATGCCGCGCGTCGGTGGAAAAACCGCCGGAAAGGCACTTGTTTCCCGCCGCCGCCGAGCCTTTTTCGGCGCGAAACGACCGCCAAAAGTACAAAAAAATCGTTTCCTTTCTCCCCCCGCCCTATGGTTTTTTCGTCGCATCGGCCTTCGCGCTCCGCTTGACCCACGTACCGCCGTTCTCTACCATTCCGTGGCTCATCAGGTATCCCACAGCGCGTTTGAAAATCTTTTTGCTCATCCCGGTAGCCATCCGCACCGCCTCCGGCTCCGACCGGTCGCCCACGGCCAATACCCCGCCCGCCTCGTCGATCATCCGCAGAATCTCGTCCGCCGCCACCTTCACCTGGTCGAATCCCTCCTGCTGGAGCGACACATCGATCCGTCCGTCCTCAGCAATCTTCCGCACATAGGCCTTCATCCGCATGCCGAGCTTCACCTCCGTAAAGATCTGGTTGTCATACAACATCCCCCAGTGCCGTTCGTTGATGACCACCCGGAATCCCTTGGATTTCCGCACCGCCACCAGGATATCCACCTCCTCTTTCGGCCGCACGGATATCGCGTCGTTGTTGATGATTCTGTTGAGTTTGGAACTCCCCACGGCCCGGCCCGTCACCCGATCCACGTAGAGCGTCGCCACATACCACTCGCCGACGATCATCGGCGCCTGCTGATTCCGTTTGGGCACAAAAAGGTCCTTGGGCAATCCCCAGTCGAGAAAAACGCCGTGGTTGTTGAACCCCACCGCCTGCAGCGCCGCAATCCCTCCTTCGACGATCTTCGGCCGTTCGGTCGTGGCCACCGGCCGATCCTCCGAGTCGGTGTAGACGAAGACCTCCATCTCGTCCCCCGCCCGGCACTCTTTCGGCACATACCGATTGGGCAACAGGACCTCGTTTCCCTCGCCGTCGGTCAGGTACACCCCGTTGTCGGTCGCCCGTTCCACGGACAGCCGGTTGTAATTCGCTACACGTATCACTGTGCCTGCCTCCTCTCCATATCTGATAATGATTATATACGCAAAGATAGAATTTTATCCGAAAGAACAACAGGATTGCCGAATTATCCGCCCACTTTCGTTGCAAGAAAGCCGCCGGAAACGTACCTTTGCAGCTATTCGGTCAGTGAAGAGTCGGAGTATGGAAAAAAAATTGCGAATCGCTGTTTTTCAGCAGGATATCCGGTGGGAGGAACCGGAGGAAAACTGTCGGCGGGTGGCCGAATGGGTCGAACGGGAAGCCGCCGAGGCCGATTTGGTCGTGCTTCCCGAGATGTTCGCCACGGGCTTCAGCATGCATCCCGAGCGGATCGCCCAGGAGATGGACGGCGAGGTGGTCCGCTTCATGCGCGAGCTGGCGGTGCGGAGCGGGAAGGCGATTATCACGAGCATAGCGATACGCGACCACGTCCGGAGGACGGAACCGGAAACGGGATATTTCAACCGGCTCTTTTTCTTCACGCCGGACGGCGTATGGCTCACCTACAACAAACGGCACCGCTTTCGGATGGGGGGCGAGCACGAACACTATGCGGCGGGGAGCGAAAGGCGATTGATCGTTCACTACAAAGGGTTCCGGATCTGTCCGCTGATCTGTTACGACCTGCGTTTCCCGGTCTTCGCGCGAAACCGGGGAGATTACGACCTGCTGGTTTACGTGGCCTGCTGGCCGGAAACCCGGCGCGAGGCCTGGCGGACGCTGCTGCGGGCAAGGGCGATCGAAAACCAGGCCTATGTCGTCGGGGCCAACCGATGCGGAACCGAACCGGGAGAGCTCCACTATTCGGGAGATTCGGTCGTTCTCGACTTTCTGGGGCAACCGATCGCCGAAGCGACTCCGGGCCAAGAACAAATGATCTCGGCGGTGATCTCCCTGCAAGAACTGGAACGCTTCCGAGAACGCTTCCCGGCCTATTTGGACGCCGACAACTTTACACTGGTCGAAGAATAAACGATCTTTTATTTTGAAAACCGTTCATTGGCTACGGTATAGAACTGTTCTTTTTGTGAACAAAAAGAACCAAAAAAACTTTCGGCGAAACTTCGTTTCGCATGACCTAGTTCCGCTCCTACAGTATTTGCCTTTGGGCTGGGGTTCTTCGGGGCGGGCTAAGGTTTAGCAAAGAGAAAAGACCGCCCCAAAAGAAACCCCAGCCCAGTGCCATAGGGTAGAGCAGGCCAGAGCATCCCAAAGGGATGCGCTCGGAAGTCTTTTGGGTACCTTTTCTTCAGAAAAGGTACAGTACCCTCCCGTGGCGAAAAACAGGTTGCAAATAAAAGATCATATATACTGCTTACAGCGTGAGTCTTTCGATTGTCATACTGCTGATCTGTTCCGGGATCTTCGTCGGCGTGGTCAATACCTTTGCAGGGGCTGCGGCGGTGGTATCGATTTCGGTTTATACGGCGTTGGGGCTGCCGATCGAGGTGGCTAACGGTACCAATCGGTTGCCGGTGCTGTTTCAGGTCGGCGCGGCGGCCTTTAACTTTCGACGGCAGAAGCTGTTGGACCTTTCGGTGGGGCTGAGGCTGGGAATTCCGATGGCCGTCGGGGCGGTGGCAGGAGCGGAGTTTGCCGCTTGGGTTTCGCCGTCGATTTTCGTGGTGCTGCTGGCCACGATTCTGATCCTGCTGCTGACCCTATTGATATTCAGTCCCAACAGGATCCTCAAAGGGAGCGGCCGACCGGTCAGGGCGATCCGCAGGCTCGACTACCTGTGGTTCTTTTTGGTGGGGATCTACGGCGGGGCTTTTCAGATCGGCATGGGATACGTCATTCTCGGCCTGACGGTTGTCGGGATGGGCTATGACATGATTACGGCCAATGCGCTGAAGAGTTTTATCGTGATGCTCTACATTCCGTTGACGCTGGCCGTCTACATGTGGCACGGTCAGGTGGCTTACGGCTACGGGCTGATACACGCCGTGGGAAATGTGATCGGAGCTTACGTGGCCTCACGGTATGCCACGCGGATCAATACCCAGCTGCTGCGCTGGCTGTTGATCGGGTTCATTGCGGTGACGGTGCTCGACCTGTTCAAAATAATCAGCATCCGAGATGCGTTGAGTCATATATTATAGGAGAAAATACCCACAAGGACTATGAGAAAGATCGTACTGTTGCTTTCGGCCGTAGCGTTGGCCGGAATCGTCACGACCGCTTGCGCACAACAGGGACGCGGCGGCAGACCGGCGCCCGAGACACCGGCTCCGGCGGCTGTTTCGGAGATACCGGATGAAGCGCCGCCGGTTTTCGTCCCGAATTTGCCGCGCGAGCTGACCTTCGCCGGCGAACGCGTGCCGCTCGAATATGCCGAGGTGCGCGAGGCGCTGGAACGGGAAATGACCGTCACGATGTTCATGCAGTCGCGGACTTTGCGGACGTTGCGGATGACGACCCGTTATTTTCCGGTTATCGCGCCGATCATGAAGAAGTACGGTATTCCGGAGGACTTCAAATACCTCTGCATGGCGGAGAGCGGCCTGGATCCGAACACCGTTTCGCCGGCCGGCGCGTCGGGGCTGTGGCAGTTGATGAAGTCGGCGGCCCGAGACTACGGAATCGAGACGGGGGATAACGTCGACCTGCGGTTCCATGTCGAACGCTCGACCGAGGCGGCTTGCAAATACCTGCGCGACGCTTACAAGCGGTACGGGAGCTGGACGATGGCGGCCGCATCGTATAACGCCGGGCTGGCCGGAGTCAGCAAACGGATCGGGATTCAGGGGGTGAAGTCGTACTACGACCTTTTTCTGCCGGAGGAGACGATGCGGTATGTGTACCGTATTCTGTCGTGCAAACTGCTGGTCGAGAATCCGGAACGGTACGGATTCCACCTGCGCAGACGAGACTATCTGCCGGCTTTCGAAAACTACCGGACCGTCACCGTCAATGCCCAGAACATCAACTGGTCGGCCTTGGCGGCCAAGTACGGAACCTGCTACAAGGTGCTCCGGATCCTCAATCCGTGGATTCGCAGCTACGAGTATGCCAACAAAGCGGGGACGACCTACGCGGTGAAGGTGCCGACCGAAGGATTCAGAGAAAATGGGAAATAAACACGATCAGATTATCGTCGAGGGGGCGCGGGTGCATAACCTGAAGAACGTCGATGTCGTCATTCCGCGCGACAAGCTGACAGTGATTACCGGCCTGTCGGGGTCGGGCAAGTCGTCGCTGGCTTTCGATACCATCTATGCCGAAGGGCAGCGCAGGTATTTGGAGACCTTGTCGGCCTATGCGCGGCAGTTCTTCGGGACGCTCGAACGACCGGACGTGGATAAGATCACGGGGCTGAGTCCGGTGATCTCGATCGAACAGAAGACCACCGGGCGTAATCCGCGGTCGACCGTGGGGACCGTGACCGAGATCAACGACTTCATGCGGCTCTTGTTTGCACGGGCTTCGGTGGCCTACTCCCGGGCGACGGGCGAAGAGATGGTCCATTACAGCGATCAGCAGATCACGGAACTCATCGTCGAACGGTTCGGCGGGAGGCGGATCGCGCTGCTCGCGCCGTTGGTCAAGGGGCGCAAGGGACACTATCGCGAACTCTTCGCGACGATGATAAAGAAAGGCTACCTGTATGCCCGGGTGGACGGTGAAATCGTGGAGTTGCACGCAGGGATGCAGCTGGATCGGTACAAGGTGCACCACATCGAGCTGGTGATCGACCGGATGGTGGCGGAGGCGGGGGCCGAAGCGCGTATTCGGAAGAGCCTCGAAGAGGCCATGCGACAGGGCAAGGGGACGATGATGGTGGCCGATTACGAGACGGGCGAAGCCAGATTCTATAGTCGGAACCTGATGTGTCCGACGACGGGGATTTCGTATAATGAACCGGCGCCGCACACCTTTTCGTTCAACTCGCCGCAGGGGGCATGTCCGCATTGCAACGGATTGGGCGAGGAGACCGTGTTCGACATCACCCGTATTATTCCGGACGGCTCGAAGTCGATTGCGCAAGGGGGGATTCAGCCGCTCGGGAAGCCGAAGAGCAATTCGGTTTTCAACAAGATGGGGGCTTTGGCGGCGCGGTATGAATTTACGTTCGACACGCCGCTCGACGAGCTGGACGAAGTAGCGACGAACGCTCTGTTGTACGGCGATGCCACGCCGTTGCGGATAACGGCCTTGTCGGGAGCGCGGAACAGCTGCATGACCACTTGGGAGGGGGTGATCGCCTACCTCGAGGCCGAGGCCGAGGAGGGGGATCGGGGAGCGAAGTGGAAGGAGCAGTATGTCGAGCGGCGACCTTGTTCGGTGTGCGGCGGGACGCGACTGCGGGAGGATTCGCTCTATTTCCGGATCGACGGAAAGAACATCGCCGAGCTGTCGGCGATGAGCATCGAGGAGTTGACCGGTTGGTTTGCGGACATCGAAAAACGGCTCACGAAAAAACAGCAGACCATCGCGCGGGACATACTCAAGGAGATCCGTGAGCGGCTGCGGTTTCTGACCGATGTGGGATTGGGTTACCTGTCGCTGTCGCGCTCGTCGCGGACCCTGAGCGGCGGCGAGAGCCAGCGGATCCGGCTCGCGACGCAGATCGGGTCGAAGCTGGTCAACGTGCTCTACATCCTCGACGAACCGAGCATCGGGCTGCATCAGCGGGATAACATCAAGCTCATCAACTCGCTCCGTCAGTTGCGGGATGCGGGAAACAGCGTGATCGTGGTGGAGCACGACCAGGAGATGATCGAGTCGGCCGACTGGGTGGTGGACGTCGGACCGGCCGCGGGGCGTAAAGGAGGGGAGATTTCGGCTGTAGGGACGCTGGAGGAGGTCTTGAAGGTGCCGACCTTTACGACCGATTACCTCACCGGGCGGCGGGCGATCGAAATTCCCACGACCTTGCGGGAGGGGTCCGGCCAGTTTCTGACGATTCACGGTGCGCGGGGGAATAACCTGAAAAACATTACGGTACGGTTCCCGCTCGGGCAGTTTATCGTGGTGACCGGGGTGAGCGGCAGCGGAAAATCGACTTTGATTAATCAAACGTTGCGGCCGGCCATCGCGCGGGAGCTGTATCGGTCGTTCGACCAGCCTTTACCCTATGACCGCATCGAGGGAATGGAGCATATCGACAAGCTGGTCATCGTCGACCAGTCGCCCATCGGGCGGAGCCCGCGGAGCAACCCGGCCACCTACTCCAATGTCTTCGGCGACATCCGGAAACTCTTCGAGGCGACCCCCGATGCGCAGATCAGAGGATACAAGGCGGGGCGTTTCTCGTTCAACGTCAAGGGAGGACGCTGCGAGGCGTGTCGCGGGGCCGGGGTGCAGACCATCGAGATGAATTTTCTGCCGGACGTCTATGTCACCTGCAAGGAGTGCAACGGACACCGTTATAACCGGGAGACGCTGCAGGTCAGGTACAAGGGGAAGAACATCGACGAGGTGTTGAACATGACGGTCAACCAGGCGGTGGAGTTTTTCGAGCCGGTGCCGACCATTCACCAGAAGCTCCGGGCGATTCAGGACGTCGGACTGGGGTACCTGCGGCTGGGGCAGCCCTGTACTACTTTGAGCGGTGGCGAGAGCCAGCGGATCAAGCTCTCGGCCGAGCTGTCGCGGCGCGATACGGGGAATACCCTCTACATCCTGGACGAGCCCACCACCGGGCTGCATTTCGAGGATATCCGGGTGCTGCTGGGGGTGCTTAACAAGCTGGTGGACAAAGGCAATACGGTGATCGTGATCGAACACAACCTGGATGTCATCAAAGTGGCCGACCATCTGATCGACATCGGGCCGGAGGGAGGCGAAGGGGGCGGCCGACTGATCGCCCAGGGGCGTCCGGAAGAGGTGGCGGCATGCCCGCGGAGCTACACCGGGCGGTTTCTGAAACCGATTCTCGCCGGTGTGCAACGCACCCAGCCGCAGACAAGCTCTCCACAGAAGAAAGGAGCACGCCGAGGGAGGGCGAAAAAATTTGAGAATGGCGAAAAATCTTCCTAATTTTGTAGGACAGTTCGGATGTCCGCCCGTTCCGGAGCGCGAAGGTTCTTCGGAGCAGGCGGATGTTTTTTTGGACAGTACACGAGGAACCAACAAACACCTTACACAGAGATGGAAAGTCAAGGTTTGACTTCTGCTCCGGTCCCGGTCGCCGCAGGCGACGCGCAGGAGCAATTCGCAGCGGCGGAGACCGCTGTCGAAACTACGCAGGAAACTACCGCGGCGGAAACGACGGCTGTCGCTGCCGACACGGACGGAGGCAATCCGTATGCGAACAAAACGCAGGCGGAACTGATCGACCTGTTGTCCGGGATGCTGGACGAGCGGCCGGTGCAACAGCTGCGCGGCGAGGTCGAGGCGGCGAAGATCGCTTTTTACAAGGCCGGACGGGCCGAGATCGAGGCACAACGGGCCGCGTTTGTCGCGGCGGGGGGGGAAGCGGCGGATTTCGTTCCGGCGGCCAGCGATTGCGAAGCGAAATTCAAGGCCCTGCTGCTGAAATACCGCGAAAAACGCGACGCTTTCGCCAACCGGGCGGAAGAGGAAAAGGAACGGGCCTATGCCGCGAAGTTGCAGATCATCGAAGAGCTCAAAGAGCTGGTCAACGGGAGCGAGACGCTGGGGCAGACCTTCAATACGTTCCGTGAGTTGCAACAGCGGTGGAAAGAGGCCGGAATCGTGCCGCAGGAGAAAATCAAGGACCTCTGGGAGACTTACCACCATCATGTCGAAAATTTCTATAACTATATAAAGATCAACAAAGAGCTGCGCGACCTGGACCTCAAGAAAAACTACGAGGCGAAGACCGCGCTGGCCGAAGAGGCCGAGGCGTTGATGCTGGAGGAGAATGTCACCGAGGCGTTCCACAAACTGCAGAAACTGCACGACCAGTGGCGCGAGGTGGGACCTGTAGCGGCGGAGTGCAAGGAAGCGCTGTGGGATCGATTCAAGGCGGCCAGCACGCAGATCAACAAACGCCACCAGGAGTATTTCGAAGGGCTCAAGGCTGAGCAGAAACAGAACCTGGCTTTGAAAACCGAACTGTGCGAGAAGGTCGAAGAGCTGGTCGAAAGCGGATGCTCGTCGCACAAGGAGTGGAATGCCGCTTCGGAGCAGATCATCGAGATTCAGAAAGTGTGGAAAACCATCGGATTTGCGCCGAAGAAAGACAATACGAAGATTTACGAACGGTTCCGGGGGGCTTGCGATCGCTTTTTCGAAGCCAAACGGGCTTTCTACCAGGGGATGAAGTCCGAGATTGCGGATAATTTGCAGGCTAAACTGGATTTGTGCGTGCAGGCGGAGGCGCTGCAGGAGAGCGAGGATTGGAAGGCGACTACCGATGCGTTGATAGCCTTGCAGAAGAAGTGGAAAGAGATCGGCGCCACCTCGCGGAAACACTCGGAACAGGTTTGGAAACGGTTCCGGGCGGCCAGCGATCGTTTTTTTGCCCGCAAGGCCGAACACTTCGGCAACCAGGACTCGCAATATGCTGAGAACCTGACCAAGAAGGAGTCTCTGCTCGCAGAGATGCGGGCTCGGTTGCAGGAGAAGGCTGCCATGACTTTCGACACCATCAAGGAGTACCAGCGGAGGTGGGCTGAGATCGGTTTCGTGCCGATCAAGAAGAAAGAGGCCATCCAGGCCGAGTTCCGCCAGGTGGTGGACGGGCTGTTCGAACAGCTGCGGGGGGAAGAACGGGAACGCCACATGCGCAATTTCCGCGAGAAAGTCTCCAAAATTCAGGAAGGAGGGGCGAAGCGGCTCGGGCAGGAGCGCGACCGGATTTTGGCGAAGATTCGACAGATCGAGGCCGATATTCAGATCTGGGAGAATAATATCGGGTTCTTTGCCCGGTCGAAGAATGCCGAAGGACTGATGAAAGAGGTGCGGAACAAGATCGAACGGGCCAAAGAGCAGATTGCCACGATGGTCGAACAGGTCAGAATGATCGACCGGCCGGCTCAGAATCAGAAATCGAGACCGAGCACAAGTACGAATCAGACCCTGGCTCCGGAGTCGACTCCGGTTGCGGAGGCGGAAACCACCGAGGAGAAGGGCGCGGAGCAAGAATAACTACCAACCACAAGGACGATGAAACAGACGAAATATATTTTTGTGACGGGCGGCGTCGCCTCTTCGCTGGGCAAGGGGATTATTGCGGCTTCGTTGGCCAAGTTGTTGCAGGCCAGAGGGTATTCGGTGACGATTCAGAAACTCGACCCGTATATCAACGTCGATCCGGGGACGCTCAATCCGTATGAACACGGCGAATGCTATGTGACGGAGGACGGGGCCGAGACCGATTTGGACCTCGGGCATTACGAACGGTTCCTGGGGCGGCCGACCTCGCAGGCCAATAACGTGACTACGGGGCGGATCTACCAAAGCGTTATTAACAAGGAACGGCGGGGAGAATTTTTGGGGAAGACCGTACAGGTCATTCCGCACATCACCGACGAGATCAAACGGCGTATTCAGCTTTTGGGGACCAAGCACGATTATGATGTGGTGATTACCGAGATCGGGGGGACGGTGGGCGATATCGAGTCGCTGCCGTACATCGAGTCGGTGCGGCAGCTGCGGTATGAACTCGGCTTCCGGAATACGCTGGTGGTGCACTTGACGCTGATTCCGTATATGCGGGCCAGCGGAGAGCTGAAAACGAAACCGACCCAACACTCGGTGAAACAGCTGCAGGAGAATGGGTTGCAGCCGGATATTCTGGTTCTTCGGTCGGAGATGGCGTTGACCGAGGAGGTGAAGCGGAAGGTGGCTTTGTTCTGCAATGTCGAGCCGGATGCGGTGGTGGCGTCGATGGACGTGCCCACCATTTACGAGGTGCCTTTGATGATGCTGGATCAGAACTTGGATACCGTGGCGCTGCGGAAGTTGGGGCTCGATGCCGAACGGCCGATCGACCTTGAAAAGTGGCGCGATTTTGTGGGGCGGGTCAAACAGCCGGATCGGGGCGAAGTACGGATTGCGCTGGTGGGGAAATACACCGAGTTGCCGGATGCTTACAAGTCGATCAGCGAGGCTTTTGTACATGCCGGGGCGACGAATCGGGTGAAGGTGCGGTTGGAGTATGTGAATGCGGAGAAGATCACGGAGCAGAATGTGGCGGAGATGCTTGGCGAGATGAGCGGGATTCTCGTGGCGCCGGGATTCGGACACCGGGGGTTGGAAGGGAAGATTACGGCGGTGAAGTATGCCCGGGAGAATCGCGTGCCTTTCCTGGGGATTTGTCTCGGGATGCAGTGCTGTGTGATCGAGTTTGCGCGGAACGTGCTGGGGCTGACCGAGGCGAACTCCACGGAGACCGGGGCGACACCGGATCCGGTGATCGACCTGATGGAAGAACAGAAAGGTATTACGGAAAAGGGCGGAACGATGCGCTTGGGAGCCTATCCGTGTCGGTTGATGGAAGGGTCGCACGCTTGGCAGGCTTACGGCAAAAAAGCCGAAATCAGCGAACGGCACAGGCATCGGTACGAATTCAACAACAAGTACAAGGCGGCTTTGGAAGAGGCCGGGATGATCGCCACGGGGATCAACCCGGACACCAATCTGGTCGAAGTGGTCGAAGTGCAGGGGCATCCGTGGTTCGTCGGCGTGCAGTACCATCCGGAGTACAAGAGTACGGTGGTGAACCCGCATCCGTTGTTCGTCGACTTCGTGCGGGCCGCGCTCGAATATCAGGGCGCCAAAGAGTAATTAACCAAACCAAAGACGCATACACATTCTCTCATGAATAAAAACACATTGATCGGTTTGTTGGTGATCGGCCTGATCCTGTTCGGGTTCAGCTGGTACAACAACAAACAATACACCGAGCGGCGGGAACAACAGTTGGAACAACAACGGATCGCCGATTCGGTAGCTCGGGTGGAGATGGAACGGCTGCGGATGCAGCAACAACAGGCACAGGGGGATTCGACCGCTGTTGCGGAGAAGCAGGCGGGGGTACGGCAGCATACTACGACTCCGGGACGGCAAGTAATTTACGGCGAGGCGTTCGACCGGCAGCTGGCGGGGACGGAAGAGTTTTATACGCTTGAGAATGAACTCTTTCGGCTCACCTTCTCGAATAAGGGGGGGCGGATTGCGGCGGCCGAGCTCAAGGACTACAAAAAGTATAACGGAGATCCGTTGATGTTGTTTACGGAGGCAGGGTCGCGGTTCAATCTGAATCTCTTTGCACCGGCACAGATCAATACGGCGGACTTCTACTTCACGGCACGGGAGGTTTCCGACAGCACGATCGCTTTCCGGCTCTACGCGGATACCACGGAGGCTTCGTACCTGGAGTATCGCTACACGATTCGGCCGGACAACTACCTGATGGACATGAAGATCGACCTCACGCACTTGAAAGGGGCGATCGTGCCGAATCAAAGTGACATGACATTGGCTTGGAACATCATCTCGCCGCAGGAGGAGAAAGGGTTCCAGAACGAAAACAACTACACGACGATTGCCTACAAATACCCGGGCGAGAGTTCGATCGAAGAGCTCGGCATGTCGACCGGCACCGAAGAGGAAGAGGTGAAGACCAAGGTGCAGTGGGTAGCGTTCAAACAGCAGTTCTTCTCGTCGATCATCGTGGCCGCGGACGAGGCGTTGTTTGCGTCGGCTGATTTGAAGTACAATACTTTTCCGCCGACGGATACCAACATCAAGGACTTCTCGGCGACCATGACACTGCCCTACTCTGCGGCGACGACGCAGGGATATGATCTGCAATTTTACTTCGGACCGAACAAATACTCGATCTTGAAGCAGTACGGAGATTGGGAATTTCAGAAACTCGTACCGCTCGGCTGGTGGATTATCGGGTGGATCAACCGCTATGTGGTGATTCCGGTATTCGACTTCCTGGGGAGCTACATCGCCAATTTCGGAATCGTCATTCTGATTCTGACGGTGTTGATCAAGCTGTTGATCTTCCCGCTCACCTACAAGTCTTACCTCTCGACGGCACGCATGCGCCTTTTGAAACCGGATATCGACAAACTCAACGAAAAATATCCGCGGAAAGAGGATGCCATGAAGAAACAGCAGGCGATGATGCAGCTCTACAAGTCGGCCGGGGTCAATCCGATGGGCGGGTGTCTGCCGATGCTGATCCAGTTCCCGATTCTGATCGCCATGTTCCGCTTCTTTCCGGCGGCGATCGAGTTGCGCGACAAGTCGTTCCTCTGGGCCGATGATCTCTCGTCGTATGACAGCATTTGGAACTTCCCGCACGGGTTCAGCATTCCGTTCTACGGGGATCATGTCAGTCTGTTTGCGCTTTTGATGGCCGTATCGCTGTTCATCAGCTCGAAAATCAACTACGCCCAGTCGGCCGGCATGAGCAACCAACAGATGCCGGGCATGAAGTTCATGATGCTCTACCTGATGCCGATCATGCTGCTCGTGTGGTTCAACAACTATGCGGCGGGGCTGTGCTACTACTACCTGCTCTCGAACATCATCACGATCGGACAGACTTTCGCCTTCCGCTACCTGGTGGACGACAAGAAACTCCATGCGCAGATGATGGAGAACGCCAAAAAGCCGGTCAAGAAGTCGAAATGGCAGCAGCGCCTGGAAGAGATGCAGCGTCAGCAGGAGGCGATGCGCAAGCAGCAGCAACAGCAGCGCGGCGGGGGGAAACGGTAATAATTAACCAAACTTTTTAATTTTTTCACTCATGACACAAAAACCAAAAGGGGCATACGATGCCATTGAACTGAATTTAACGGAAGGCGAGACGCAGCCTTGGGAGAGCAAGTGCGGCGGTTGCCCGTATCTCGAAAGCGAGGCCGACTATCCGCGGGATCAGGATGGGAAGCCGATGATGTTCCTGGCACAGATCAACCTCGACGAGATGCCGCACGTCAACAAACTTCCGGAACAGGGGCTTTTGCAATTCTACGTCTCCGACAAAGAGATGTATGGCCTCGACTCACCTTGTCGAGTGATCTATATTCCCGAATACAAAAAGGATGCATCCGTCTTGCTGTCGAAAAACCCCTTTGAGGAGGCGTACGAAAACGATAAGCCGTATGAGGGTGAGGGCCGGTATGAATTTAAGAGCGAAACGGACGACTGGTTCTCGCCGGGACATCTGGTCGGCGGCGAGCCGTTTTTCGTCTACGATACCGAGCTTGAGGAGGACGAGGATTACACGATGTTGTTCCAGATGGAATCTGATGAGCAATGTGGCATCATGTTTGGCGATGATGGGAATGCTCAGTTCTTTATAGATACGGAGGACTTGAAAAACAAAAACTTCGATAACGTCGAGTATGCTTGGCAGTGCAGTTAACCAGCACTATAGGACATACCTCCATAATCAAAAAAGGGGATGAGTTTTTTATGACTCATCCCCTTTTTTGTATGTCCTGTCATCAGTGACACAGGGAGGGTACTGTACCTTTTACCTACGGTTTCCTCGCGCTACCTCGGCAAAGCGTGCAAGCCCGCTCTGCTCTCGGCACG
>CAJTNK010000016.1 GCA_910577885.1 uncultured Rikenella sp. | reverse complement strand
CGTTGTGGAGGACAGGCGGAAAGAAGCAAAGTTCAAAGGAAGAACTATATAAACTTGATGAAATGAACGAAATAAACTAACAATACTCACTAAATCCAAAGTAACATGAATGAACTGATAAACAAGGACAACGAGTGGATAATCCACTTCATGGGCAGTCTCGACCGTCTTTTGGACAGCTTCGAGCATCTGACCGCCAATTACCGACCGACACTGAACGGAGAGCGTTTCTTCACTGACAAAGAAGTGTCGGCACGGCTGAAAGTGAGCCGCCGGACACTTCAGGATTACCGGAACGAAGGGCGCATAGCCTATATCCAGTTAGGCGGTAAAATCCTCTACCGTGAATCCGACATCGAAAGGATGCTGGCTGACAGCTACCACGCCGCCTATCGGTTGACAGGCACATGATTTTCTTGAAGGAGCGCAGTTTGCCGTCTGCCCTATGATTGCGGAGCAATGGACTTTCGGCAAAAAGAGAAAGGAACGGTTTACGGATGGAGCGTCAAAATCCCGTTTCGTCTGTAAGCCGTTCCTCTCTTCTTTCTTCTGATTTCCCGCCAGTCGCTTGTTTCCGTTGCCGGATGCTCTTCAAGCGTATGGCAGGCAGTGACAAGGTTTTCGGGCTGAATACGCTCCGCAGGAGGAAGATTCTGCCCGAAACGGCTCTGCCGCCCGACCTTGCTGCTGCCATCAAGCCATACGCTACCTTTGCATCCGTGTATCGGGAACGAGTGGCTGATGGAATAAGCCTCAACTATACCATCGGTTATTACCTCTGACGCTGGCAACAAACAGTGTAATCGGTGTAGCTTTCTTAATGGTGCTAATTTCATTTATTATAAACCGTCTGAACAAGACACTCTCTTTACTGCATATCCTGAATGCAACGGCTATAATCACTTCAATGTTATAGACATCGTAACTGATGCCATCCGATTGCTTGACATACTTCATCGTGTCAAATTTGTTCAGTTCCTTGTTCTTGTAAATGGTATGAATCGCCTTGCGGACATCGCATGAGAACATCCCGAACAGGTCGGCTATCTCGAATTGTGTCATCCATATAGGTGCTGTCGGCATAATGACTACACCCGTTTCACTGATTGTTATTATTCCTCTGTCCATAATGTACTGAATTGATACTGTTTACTTATTGTTGTCTGTCTTTTCGCCGATAGATTGTATTTTCCTGCGTTCCATCAGCTTGTCCATATCTCTGGAGATTTTATCATCGGTTATCCGTGCATACCCCTGTGTCGTCCGGATATTGGAATGTCCCATCATTTTAGCGATGCTCTCGATAGGTATATCCGATGAAATCAGGAACGTACCGAAGCTATGCCGACTTTGATGATAGGACAAGTTGTCTTCTTTCCCTATGATTACACCCAGCTCATGAATCTCAAACCACAGGGCATCCCGATTGGGAAGCGGGAACACGGGATGTTCATCGTCAGTCGTGTTATACAGCGACAATATCCGCTCCGCTATGGGATGCAGTGGAATGAACGCCTCTATCTTTGTCTTCTTGCGGTTGATGCGGATGTACCGCCTACCATCCGCATTCGTCCCGATATGATGTGGATGCAGGAGCATTATATCCACATACGCCAGCCCGTCTTGCCAGTTCCATCCGCTTGTCATACATCGGGGTGGAAAGTATCTTCTTGAACTCCTCACGGCTGATATACCTGTGCCTTGCCTCCGGCTTGGTTTCATATTCCATTTCCTCACAAGGGTTCACGCGGATAATCTCCTTATCGACTGCCAGATACAGCAGGCGGTTCAACCAACGCAGGCAATGGTTGGTTTGGGAAGCCCCGAAATTCTTGCATCTCTTCAAAAACGCTTTGTAGGCTTTGCCGAAGTCTTCCGTGACTTCTTCAAGGCCTATGTCTTTCTTACCCAAAGACATGAGATAATTTGTCAGGTACTTCTGGTAATACATTGAACTCCGATAGGAAGAAGTTGAGTCTATTTCCTCGGAATGTTTCTTCAAACGCTCCCTTTCCCATTCCCCCATTTGCAGGAGGGTCGTCGGATGGATGTTGTTCAAGGTGATATAGTTCTTCAGCATCTCCGCACTGACCACACCTTGCGATTTCAATATCTCATTATAGGCTTCCTCTGTCATCCGCAGGTATTCCCGTAAACGGCTGTTCTCCCTTGCGGACTTTATCTCGTTCTTCCTGCCGTTCCAGTCTTCCGGTCGGCAATAAATTCCGGGACTGATGACGGTCTGTTTGCCGTCAATGGTTATACGACACAATACGGCGGTCGTACCGTCAGCCTTTACCTTGCTGCGGTTGATGTAGGGTAATAATGAAAATGTACTTCGCATATTATTCTTTAAGTGTTAAAGAGTGAGTTTGAAATCTTCGGTCGCTTTAATGAACTTGTCCATGTCCTCGAAAAGTTTCTTCGGGCTGACACGGGCATAGACCTGAGTGGTGGAAATATCGGAATGTCCCAACATTCGGCTGATGGTTTCTATCGGCACACCCGCTTCGAGTGTTATCAGCGAAGCAAAACTATGGCGGGCCTGATGATAACACAAGTTATCCTTGATGCCTGCCAGTGCCGCTAACGCTTTCATGTGCCGTTTCATGTTCGGGTGGTGGATTATCGGGAAAAGCGTTTCCCGTGTTTCGTCCTTGTATCTCTCAAGTAGTGCCAACGCTTCGGGAAGCAGTTTCACGCTCGCCCGATGTTCATTTTTCTTTCGGCGGTATTTCAGCCATAATGCTCCGCTTTCGTCCGTGTACAGGTTCTCATCCGTAATGGAAACCACATCAGCGTATGACACACCCGTATAGCAGGCAAACAGAAAAAGGTCGCGTGCCAGTATGTGCGTCTTCCTGTATGGCGGTATTTCCACGTCACGGATTCTTTCGAACGATTCGCGGCTCAATGCACGTGGTGTCCTTTCTGATTGCCGGGGCAGGGCGAAATGTTGAAAATGGCATTTCTCGGAATACCCTTTCTTGTAGGCAAGGCGGCAGATCTTCTTCAGGATGGCAAGGTGGTGGCGGACGGTATCTATCGCATAGCCTTTCTCTTCCGTGACGAATGTCTGATAGTCGTGGATGAACTGTTCCGTCAATTGTCCGAAAGCCAGATCCTTGACCTTGTACTTGGTTTCGATGAACTCCCCGAGTGTCAGCCGCATATAGTGATAACCGGGATAAGTCCCTTTTGCACGGTCTATGCCGATACGTGCCTTAATGTCGTCACAGATTGCATCTGTCATTTTCATGAGGGTCATCTGCGTTTCCATGCTACCTTGAAAAAGGTCTTTCACATCGATGGCGTCAAAACCAGCCTTACGGGACACAAGGCTGTCGAATGCGGCGTTTACCGCCAACAGCAGTTTTTCAATCCTGGTATTGGTTTCCACAGCTTCCTTGCTCTTGCCGTTCAGACGGCTTTCACGTGGATTCCACAATTCAGGCGTGCAGGACAGCTTGCATCCGAACTGTGCCATCGTGCGGTTCACGGTGATTCTTCCCATTATCGGGGCTTTTCCCGATTTGTCCAGTCCGCTCTTTTTGAGGTAGAGCAACACCTTGAATTTTTCTACTTTCATACGCTTATATTTTTTAGTGCAAAATTACTTGCCGTATAAGCGTTCTTTGATATGCAAAATGCTGTGTATGAGCGCAAACAAAACGGTGAGGGTTTCTTTTCATTGCCTGCCGTTACCTATTCCCGTTTCGGTAACTGCCCGGCTAACGGTTTGGTAACTGAACAACCTCAATATTCCGTTATTATTTGCATTTTCTCCACTTGGCAGAATGCTGAAACAAAGCTCATTTCAAACGGTTTACGTTTTATCTTCACCTGTCCGCTTTTCCTTGCACAGCCTATCACTTTCCATCGGTTCCGCCACACGTTCGCCGTGCTGCAACTCTCGCTCGGTACGGAAATCCACACCGTGTCGAAGCTCCTCGGCCACCGCGAACTGAAAACGACGCAGGTCTATGCGCAGATTATGGATGCGAAGAAGCGCGAAGCGGTAAACCGGATTCCGGAATTATAACTATCTTTATGCTATGGAGAACGAAATGTTGATATACCGCTCGACCGACGGGAGCATCAAAATAGACGTCCGCATGGGCGAAGAGACCGTCTGGCTCACCCAAGACCAGATGGCGGCGCTGTTCGACAGGGATAAATCCGTGATTTCACGCCACTTGAAGAATATCTTCGAGGAGCAGGAATTGAACGAAAATTCAGTTATTGCAAATTTTGCAACAACTGCCGCCGATGGCAAAAGCTACGATACGAACTACTACAACCTCGACGTGATTATTTCGGTCGGCTACCGCGTGAAATCGCACCAAGGCACGCAGTTCCGCATCTGGGCGACGCAGGTGCTGCGGGAGTACCTCATCAAGGGCTTCGCGCTGAACGACGAACGGATGAAGTCGGGCAAATCGATGAACTATTTCGACGAGCTACAAGAGCGCATCCGCGAAATCCGCCTTTCGGAACGGGTGTTCTACCAAAAGGTCAAGGACATCTACACGACGAGTATCGACTACGACCCGAAAGCCGAGAAGACGGTCGAGTTTTTCAAAATCGTGCAGAACAAACTGCTGTGGGCCATCAGCAGCCAGACGGCAGCCGAACTGGTCGCCCGCCGCGCCGATGATGGGCATGACCTCCTGCGACAAGAGCGACCCGCGGCGCATTACCAAAGCCGATGCCGCAACCGCCAAGAACTACCTGACCGAAGACGAGATGAAAGACCTCGGGCTGCTGGTCGAACAATACCTCGCATTCGCCGAAAGTCAGGCGCGGCGGCAGATACCCATGTATATGGCCGACTGGATCAAGAAGCTGAACGACATTCTGGTCATCAACGGGCGTGAACTGCTCGAACATGCGGGGCAAATCAGCCGCGAGGTCGCCGAAAGCATCGCGGCCCAACAGCTCGATGCCTACAAGGGGCGTTTGCGTGAAGAAGAACGCCGCGCGAGCCTTGCCGAACTCGAAGCCGACCTGCAAGCCGCTGCCAAGAAACAATCATGACCCGCATCGAATACATACGCATGTCGCACCGGCGCACCAACCGCAAAATCCGCGAGCGGTTGCAGGCCGTTCGCACCCGATTGAATGCCAAAAGCCGATGGCTCGGCGGTGCATGGCAGGCAGTCGCATGGGTGTTGTACGGAACGGTCAGCGTGGTTAGCTGGCTGGCATTCGCCGCCGAAGTGTTCAAGGACAACCGCTTTTCGCTGCACTACATGGAGTGCGAAATCGAACATGGCAACCTGTCCGCTGCCGAAGCTCGCCGATACATCGCCGGCAAAAAGCAGGAATACGACCGTTGGCTTGCCTACGGCTCAATCTCGGCCAAGGAGCAGCGCCGCATCGACAAGACGTTCGAGTATCTTTCCGCCCGTTATCCGGCGGATACGCCTGCGGACGAACTGCTGACCCGAATCGCCGAAGTCCGAACTACCGTTACCGAAATCGCCGACTACACCCGTCATCGGCAGACAGAGGAGACGCAGCGCAAGGAGCGCGAAGCGGAATTGCTGGCCCAAGCCGAGAAACGCCGAGCCGCCCAGCGCAGCCGCACCAGTTTCGACCCGACACCCGCCGATTTCTGTCCACGCCTGACCGACTGGCAAATCGCAGTGCTGACCGAACACATCAACCGAATCGGCATTTTCAAGCGCGACACGACCGAAGAGGAGATTGCCCGACTGCTTGCCTGCCAGCTCGCGGAACCGTTGCAGACGACGCACAACAAGCTGCTGGCGCTGCTGCTCGAATCGTTGAGCGCATCCCGACTGATTACCCCGAAATGGCAGCGGGTCGCCGGAAACAACGGCTGTTTTACCTCGAAGTTGGGCAAACCGCTGACGGCGAAAGACCTCTCGGCGGCCAAACAAATGGCCGAAATCATCGACCGCCGCAAGGAGCGAATGATTATCGACTGCATCGAAGCTTTGGAAGCAGCAGAATAGTTTCGACACATTCATCTTTAACAGGATTCCGCCCCAACGGAATCCTGTTTTTTCATCTCCATACGCCCACCGAACATTGGAAACATTGTTCAAAAATGTCGAAACATGGGCAGCCAATGCGGACAGCTTTTCGTTGAATTTTATTTGCACTCGTAATTACATCACGAGCGTTGCGCAACGCATTGTATCAAACCTTTTCGATAAGCCGAGCGCAGAGACGTGCTTGCACGTGCTCTGCCGAGGCGAGAAAAGGTGCAAGAAATTGAACGCTAAAAACAGAATGATTATGAGTGAAAACACAACCGTCGAGCAACGGCTCGACCGCATCGAACGACTGCTTCGGGGACAAAAGACGGTCTTGAACTTCGCCGAAGCCTGTGAATTTACAGGACTGTCGAAGACCTACATGTACAAGCTCACCCACCAAGGGCGAATCCCCCATTTCAAACCCCACGGCAAGAACATCTATTTCAACCGCGAGGAGTTGGAACGGTGGCTGCTGCAAAATCCTGTCAGGACGGCCGAACAGAAAGAACGCGAAGCCGTCAATTACGTCGTCCGCAAACGACAACCGAGGTAGCATTTCATCCGACCTGCTCCGGCTCCTCGGAGCAGGTCGGATTTTCTATCAATTAAGAAGGCAAGTTTGTGTTTTTGTAGTACAAAAACGTGCCGCCGATGTTCGGTGTCACATCCCGCTGGTCTATTAATCCGAAATCAACCTATGAAACAAATACCGATTCACAAAGGCGGACGACCTGCCATATGCGAGGGCCGTCGCAAGAAATACCTGCTATCGTTACGGCTCGATGCCGAACATTACTTCAAACTGAAATCGCTTGTCCGCACCTCCGGTCATGGAACAGCCGAAGTCCTCCGACAGCTGATAGCTGCCGGTCGTGTGCGCGAGCGTCTGCGCCGCGAACATCTCGACTTCATGTCCCAACTCAAAGGTATGGCCCGCAACCTGAACCAACTTACCCGCCTTGCCCATGCGAAAGGATTGACGGGTATAATATCCCGTCATGCGGCTATTGTGGTAAACATTGAGGCTTTTCTTCGCGATGATAGGTAAAATCATCGCCGGGTCGTCATTCGCCGGGACGGTTGGATATGTAATAAAGGAACAATCGCGAATATTGGCAGCCGAGGGAGTAACCCCGCCGAATGTTCGGGAGATGGTACAAGACTTCAAAGACCAAACATTGCTGAATCCGCGTATCAAGAATGCCGTCGGGCATATATCCCTTTCGTTTTCTCCGAAAGACGGCGTGCGAATGACGGACGCTTTGATGCGGGATATTGCCAAGGAGTATATGCAGCGCATGGGAATTACCGACACGCAGTATCTTTTGGTACGTCATCTCGACCAACCGCATCCGCACTGCCATTTGGTCTATAATCGGATAGGCAACAACGGGCAAACCATATCGGATAAGAACATCAAAATCCGAAATGCAAAAGTTTGTCGTGCATTGACCGAGAAATACGGGCTGCACCTTGCGCCGGGAAAGGATGACGTGCGGCAGGAGCGGTTGCGAGAACCCGACAAAACCAAATACGAAATATACGACGCAATTAAAGCGAATTTACCGAATTGCAGTAATTGGAACGACCTGGAGCTTCGGCTGAGAGAGAGGTATTGCTATGCGTTATAAGTATTGCGGCTCGACCAATCAAAGACAAGGTGTATTTTTCAGCAAGAACGGATTCGAGTTTTCAGGGGCGAAAATAGACCGTCAATTCAGCTTCTCGAAACTGGATCGGCACTTTACGCAGGCACAGCAACAAACCCAGTATCGGGCGATGCTTGCAAAGGGATTTCATGCGGCCATAGGGAATTATCGGTCGGCATACACCGACCTATTCGGCAATATCGGCAGAAGCAGGAATAAGGGCCAAGCGGATGCCGGTTCAATAAACTTCGGCGGCAATATCGGTGCATTGCCGTTGCCGCCCAACGATTCGCCTATTGGATTGTCGGCAGCTCAACTCCAACGCAAGCCCGGCGAAAGCCCCGAAGAACATATCGCCCGCATCACGGCACTGCTCAACACTGTCGCCGAAGCAATGGCAATTGCTGCGATGAAACAGAAACGCAAGCTGTGCGAACGCAAACCCAAAATGAAATTATAAACATTATGAAAGAAAACGATATGATGTCCTACGAAATGTACGAAGATTTCAAGGAGACGATGGTAAAAACCATCAAAACCGAACTATCGGCAAAGAATAGCCAATCGATCGATACGGATTTACCGCAACGAATAGAACAAATCGTCCACTCCGAACAAGAACAGCAACGGGCAATAATAACTCAGCTTGCCGGACGATTGGAAAGCATCGAACGAAACAACGCAAAGACGCAGGCTAGTATGGATAATCTGCAAATATTTGTCGAATCGATCGAAATTCCCGCCGAACTGCCGCCGAGAATCGTACAGCACAGAATATCGCTTGCCATCGAATCGAAAGGAGTATTTTGGGCGATGATAGGAATGATGGCAACAATCGTCCTGCTGTGCACGATGCTGTATTGGGCGGCTAAACCCAACTACGACCGCATCGACAACGACCTGAAATACCGCTACCTCAAAATGAAAGGCGAAGCAACGCCCGAACGCATTGCTGAACTGGAAGAACTATTCGAACTGAACCGCGACAACGCCAAAATTCTCCGAATGAAAAAAGATGTCGAAGAATATGAACGAACCATACGACGCAAAGTGCAGTTAGAAGAACAAGCAAGGCGCAAAGAACAGGAAGCAAATCGCCTGAACGAAAATGCCTCCCGTCTGAAAAACAAATAAGCCATTCCTTTCGTCCGCAAAGATATTGCCGCCGCAAGAAATCCGCAAGGTCATGCAAGTTGCTACGCAAACCTTGCGGATATTCTTTCCGGCGGCATCGGCTGGTCGCTACCAAAGGAAATGGCTAAATCTGGAACGGCAACTTCGATTTCGCTGCCAAATTCCGTAGTATTCTGACATTTCATTTTAATATAGCGAATTTTTTCATATCTTTATGGCAAATATCGACCGAATAAGATGTCTGCACACATGAATCGAATAAAAGAAGTCCTTGAAGAGAAAGGCATCAAACAGACTTGGCTGGCCGAAAAACTCGGCAAGAGTTTCAGCATAGTCAACGCCTATGCCTGCAACCGCCGCCAACCCAGCCTCGAACAGCTGTTCGAAATCGCAAAGATTCTCCAAGTCGACCCGAAAGATTTAATAAAAGGATTATAATTATGACAGAAATATTACTAAGCATAGCCGGAATAACCTTCGGCGGAGGTATGATAGGGCAACTTATCATATTTTTCACTAAAAGATGTGACGAAAAGAATGAAACAACAAACGAATTGTTGTGTATTCTTATCACGAATATTTGTGAAGTTCAAAAAACAATAAACGATATATTAGGGAAAATAGCAGACGCAAATAACCAAATAAATATCCTTCTTCAACAGCAAATCGACTTTTTAGAAACGACATATGATAACGAGAGAGCTCTGTATGACGCATTATCAGCACTCTACAAAGCTCCTAAAAATAAAAACATCTGCAAAGAATGTATTGAAATTCACAACCAATATCCTCGTGTGGATGTCGAAGCAGATAAAGCGGAAAGAAAAAGTATTAGACTAAATATATACAATGAAACAAATGAATATATCAGGGAACGAATAAAAGGCCTCGATATTTTTCCGAATCTTTCTTCAGATTTTTTCCACCTAAAAAAATCTATTAAAATGCAATTATTGCATTTGACAACTGAATATCAAGGAGTATACTTAAAGTTAAGATATAAGGAGCCCGAAAATAATTTACAAGGCCAATTTACTTCCGCAGATGACAATCTATTAAAATTACTTGGGTTATTAGAGCAAATGAAATATATACTTTCCAATCATATAAAACACTAAACCATGCCTACACTGACTTGGATAGGAAAAGATAAAGTTGTTAATCATCATCACGATGTGCCGTATCGGGTGCTGGAACACCAATACGGATTTCGGGCGGAGGATGACGGCGACCGAACGCCGACGAACAGCGGCAACAAGATTATACACGGCGATAATTTGGAGGCCCTGAAATCGCTGCTGCCGGAGTATGAAGGTCGCGTGAAGTGCATCTATATCGATCCGCCGTACAACACGGGCAACGAAAAGTGGGTTTACAACGACAACGTGAACGACCCGAAAATCAAGAAGTGGTTAGGCGAGGTCGTGGGCAAGCAGGGCGAGGATTTGAGCCGTCATGACAAGTGGCTCTGCATGATGTATCCGCGTCTGAAGTTGTTGCATAAGCTGTTGACCGAAGATGGAGCTATTTTTATTTCGATCGACGATAATGAACTCGCCAATCTGAAACTGCTTTGTGATGAAATTTTCGGAGTGAATAATTTTATCGGACAATGGCATTGGTTCAAATCGGCGACACCGCCTAATCTTTCTTATAAGATCAAAAAAAACATAGAGTATGTTCTATGCTATGAGAAGCAAAAGAGCAACACTAAATACAGAGGTACTCAAAAGGTTAGTGGTAGTGATGACCCAATGACGAAGCCCCAAAATTCTTCGAAAATCTTGAAATTCCCAATAGGAAGTATTCACGTTAAGGGTGATGATAGGACTATTCCAGCGGGTGTATATGGAACAGCCAAATTTCCTAACAAGTTATTAAACGATTTGATTGTAACCAACGGGGTAAATGCAAACGAAATCGAATTCGAAAACAAATTTATATGGTTACAAGAGAAGTTGGAAAACGAACTTGCGCAGAATACAGTCATAAATTGCTCAAACAGACTGGTTCTATCATATAAAAAACGAGAATACGCCCCTGAAGTACCGCCCAATTTAATAGACTCCGAAGTTGGAGTAAATACGACGGAAGAAGCGGGGAAGGTCTTATCCTCAATATTCGATGGACAAAATGTATTTGATTACCCCAAAGATGTTTCGTTAATAGAGTATATTATAAACTTCTTATGCAGTCCCAATGATATTATCCTCGACTCCTTTGCCGGTTCGGGAACGACAGCACATGCTGTACTGAATCTGAATAAGAAACACGGTGGTAACCGCAAGTTTATCCTTGTGGAAATGGAGGATTACGCCGAAAGCATTACTGCCGAACGGGTGCGTCGCGTGATGCGGGGCTACGGTGAAGGCAAAAGTGCCGTGGCGGGAACGGGTGGGACATTTGACTACTACGAATTAGGCGAACGGATGTTCGACGAAGAGAAAAACCTCAACGAGCATATCGGCGAGGAGAAGATTCGCCAATATATCTACTACACCGAGACCAAACGGCACTTGGAGCGCGAGCGCACCGAAGCTGCGAAATATTTGCTTGACACTTATAATGCCACGGGCTACTATTTCTACTACGAGCGCGACCGTCTGACGACACTCGGACTGGACACGCTTCATATCGTCACGGAGCGAGCCGAACAGTATGTCATCTACGCCGATGTCTGTACGCTGTCGAAAGAGGACATGGCGGCGAAAAATATCGTATTCAAGAAGATTCCCCGCGACATCAAACGATTTTAGACTATGGAGCTCAAACAATATCAACGCGAAGTAATTGCCGACCTCGGGCTGTTCATCGAACGGCTGGAGAAAGACGGACGACTGGACGTGGCATTCAACAACTTCTGGGGCGACAAAGGCGTGTCGTTGGCATCGCTCGACCACGCCTACTTGCGTCCTTACGATAACAGTGTGACGAGTGTGCCCCATGTGACGGTAAAGGTTCCGACAGCCGGTGGCAAGACCTTCATAGCTTGCAATGCGCTGCGGACGATTTTCGAGAAGCAGCCGACGGAGAAACCGAAAGTCGTAGCGTGGTTCGTTCCCTCCGACACGATTCTGAAACAGACCTACAAGAATCTCAACGACCCGTCGCATCCCTACCGGCAAAAGATAGACAGCCATTTCGGGAACGCAGTACGCGTAGTCGATAAGGAGTCGGCATTGTTCGGGCACGGCATCAGTCCGACCGAAATCCGCGAACAGCTGACGATTTTCGTATTGAGCGTGCAGTCGTTCGCTGCGAACAACAAAGACGGACGACGAGTCTATCGCGAAAACGAGAATCTGGCGGAGTATGCCAAACTATACGACACGATGACCAAGCGTGTGAAGGGTTCGGACGAAACGGGATTGATTCAGGTGCTGTCGTATCTGAATCCGGTCGTCATCATCGACGAGAGCCATAACTTCGAGGCCGACCTGCGTGTGGACATGCTCAAAGCAATCAATCCATGTTTCATCCTCGACCTGACGGCGACACCCCGCAAGAAGAGCAACATCATCAGTTTCGTGGATGCCATGAAACTCAAACGGGCCAACATGGTGAAGCTGCCGGTCATCGTCTACAACCACCGTTCGACCTCCGACGTCATAACGAGCGCCATCAACCTGCAACGCAGCTTGGAGCAGAAAGCCATTGCGCTGGAAGCCGACGGCGGACGCTACATCCGCCCCATCGTGCTGTTTCAGGCCCAACCGAAAACGGCCGACGACAACATTACATTCGACAAGATAAAGAAGCAACTGACCGATATCGGGATTCCCGAAGAGCAGATCAAAATCAAGACGGCCAGCAAGGACGAGATCAAAAATATTGACTTGCTGTCCCGCGACTGTCCGGTGCGTTATATCATTACGGTCAATGCGTTGAAAGAGGGTTGGGATTGTCCGTTCGCCTACATTCTCGCATCGCTGGCCAACAAAACCTCGCGGGTGGATGTCGAACAGATTCTCGGCCGTGTGTTGCGACTTCCTTATACGACCAAGCACCGGGACGATTTGCTGAACCTCTCCTATGTCTTCACGTCATCGGCCGATTTCCGTGCAACGATCGAGAACATAATCGATAGTCTGAACCGCGCCGGATTCAGTAAGAAAGACTATCGGGTGGCCGAAGTTGTCCCAGCCGAAGCACAACCGCAATCGGGCAACCAGATTGGGTTATTCGACAATCCCGAAGAACAGCCGGAAGAACCCGCTGTCCCGACAGCTGGAGAGACGGACGATTTACCGGAAATAGACTCCGAAGCAATTAAGGAAGCCATCAGCAATCCGATGCCCCGAACAACCTCTGAACTGGAAGCTTTTGCACGGCAGGAGAGCGAGGAATACGACAAACAAATGGAAGTTGCCGCCAAACACGACGACGGCATACCCAATGACCTGAAAGATATGGTAGACCAATATCCGATAAAGGAGTTTTTCAGAAAAGAAGCGGCGAAAATCATTCTTCCGGTATTTGTGAGACGCGTAAACCAAGGCTCGATATTCGAGCAGGAGGGTTCATACGTCCCGTTGGAAAAATCGATGCTGAACGAAGGTTTCGATCTGGACAAACAAGACCACAACGTCGATTTCACACGAACGGACGTTGAGGCTGCACAGGTCGATCTGGAAAAGGTAGGCAACGACGAATATAATCCTAAGCGCTTCAACCTATCGGCTCAACAGTTGACCGTCATTAAGGAGCATTTCATCTCCCTGCCGCCCGAAGTGAAGAAAGAGCAGCTGGCTGCTGCGATTGCCAAGAACATTCGATTCGATGAAATCGCTGAGCCACAAATCGCCCGCTACATCAAGGCCGTAATCAAGGATTTCGACTCCGAGCAAATCGCAGATTTGTACACATACGAGCTGCAAACTACAGCAGCCATACGTAATAAAATCGGCGAACTGCTGGGCAAGCACCAAAAAGAGGTATTCAAAAAATGGCTCGATATAGGACAAATCAAGTGCGAACCGCACTACAAGTTGCCCGAAATGATGACTTTGCGTACCATCTCAAAAGGGTTATCGAAGGGATTGTACACCGAAGAGGGCGACATGAACGATTGGGAGTATAAGGTCATAAATGTTGTAGCGGCCCTCGAAAATGTCTTGTTCTGGCATCGCAATCCCGAACGAGGCGTGGGATTCGGCATAAGCGGTTATATCAACCACTATCCCGACTTCATCGTGCGGCTAAAAAGCGGCATGACGATTCTCGTCGAAACCAAGGGTGATCAATTGGATAATTCCGACAGCCGCAACAAGGTGGAACTCGGAACTATTTGGGCGAATAAAGCCGGCGAACAATATCGCTATTTCATGGTCTTCGACAAGCAGCAGATGGACGGTGCGATTACCGTCGGAGAGTTATTGGAGCGATTGAAAGAGATGTAAATCAAATTATTTGATATTAAATCCATTATTCGTGATAAAAAAGATTTCCCCACAAGCGATAGTGGCTTTAGAAAAAGCACTGTCTGTAATTTATTGGTATAAAGAAGACCTAAAAAGGTATTTGTATCAAGCTATTGACCATGCAGAAATTTTATCGGTAATTAACTGGAGTGAACCCAAACGCAATATAGTTGCTCGAGTTATAAGTATGCTTGAGAAAAATGGAGAAAAGACATATGATACATTATTACAATTAATTTTGGATGTTTCTACTTTTGATGATTTTACACATTTAATAGCATTAGAGAACGGGAAAGAAAAAGTTAGACAAGCAAAAGATGCTGTCGCAGCATTACGTAAACACACATCCGGATATGTCAATATTCAACAAGAAACAGAATTTATCAAACAACGCCGTGAACAGCTTCAAAAACAAACAAATGAGCTAAACCGAGTAAAACAAAGCATTGAACAATTAAAAGAAATTTTTTATACTCTCGCCAGCACAAAAGATTTTCAAGCAAGAGGATATGCTTTAGAAAAATTGTTGAATGATTTATTCTTACTATACGATTTAGCTCCGAAGTCATCTTTCAAGATCACAGGAGAACAAATTGATGGAGCTTTTACATTTAATAATGACGAGTACTTATTGGAAGCAAAATGGCGAAATGAATTAACTGCAATAGATGATTTAGACGCTTTCTCCGGCAAATTACAACGCAAACTCGATAATACTCTTGGATTATTTATTTCTATTAACGGCTTTTCTCCAGATGCCATTAGCGCGTTCTCATCCGGACGGAAATTGATGTTTTTAATGGACGGAACCGATATAATGGCCATCCTTGACGAACGGATATCATTACCCGATTTGTTACGGCAAAAGAAAAGAGCCGCAGCTCACACCGGCAACATATATTTGAGATACCAAGACATGATTAGTAAATAGCAAACAATTCTTTATATTATGAAAATAATTGACATTATTGCAATATTGGGCGCATTAGCGTGGCTGCCTCAAATTTTTTCTTGGATTTACCATTGGCTGCAAAACCCAAAATTCAAATATTCCATGAAGAAGAAGCCGAGGTGGGATTTATTAAATTTGGCAATGCATTTAACATACGAATATCCTTTTTAGCAAGAAAAAAACATGCGCTTATTGATAACATAGAATTAGAGTTAGAAGATAAAGACGGTGCAAAACATAACCTTAAATGGGTTTGGTATAGCGAAACTTTCTATGAACTGCAATCCCCAACTGGTATTGCAACAATGGCGAAACAACAAAATGCTATTGCGATCAATGCTTACAAAGATGTATTAATTGAAAAGTTTATCGGTTTTCAATCTGTTATTTTTCGCGAAAACCATAAACAATTGATTTATAAACTAAATACATTCATTGAGAACCAACGGAAAACAGGAGAGCTTGATATTAATATAGTAAAACGGTCAAGTGAATACAATGAAATTATTCGATTATATAAAAATTCGATGATCTGGAAGGTTGGCGATTATAAAGCTGTTTGCAAAATCCATATTGCCGACACAGGTCAAATTATCAAAAAAATCTTCAAGTTTCACATTTCTGATATCGAGATAGATACATTAAGGAAAAATATTGATTTCGCCCATAAAGTTATTGACATTGAGTTTTTAACTCCTAATGAACAATTAGAAGGCACTTGGCTGTGGGCAAAACCCAAAATCTACGAACTTGATTAAAAATAATTTAGTTCTAATAGAGAAAACGGCTTTCTATTTGACTTATTTTAAACAATAGTAAATATTTCCCACCAATTAATTTACTATACCCGCATAGGAGTATTTTGACAAACAACAGACTATTTATACCCTAAAAGGTGTAAATAAAAATTATTTCACTATTTTTGCACCCAAAGAGGTATAACATGCAGACGACATTATCGAAATACGTGAAGGCTATGCGCAAGCAACATCGGCTGACGCAGGTCGAGCTGTCCGAGAAATCGGGCGTGGGACTGCGGTTCGTGCGCGAACTGGAGCAAGGGAAACCGACGCTGCGGCTGGACAAAGTCAATCAGATTCTCAACCTATTCGGAGCCGAGGTCGGAGTGGTGCCGATGACAAAAACGGATGACCGATGAAACAGGCTGCCATTTACCTCTACGACCGCAAGGCGGGGCTTTTAACCGAGGACGAAACTGGTTACACATTCCGCTACGATGCCGACTATCTCCGCCTGCCCGACGCCGAAGCGGTCAGTCTCACACTGCCGCTTACGAAGCAGGTATATCGCGACAAGGTGCTGTTCCCGTTCTTTGACGGATTGATTCCCGAAGGATGGCTGCTCGACATTGTCGAAAAGAGTTGGAAAATCGACAACCGCGATAGGATGTCGCTGCTTTTGGCCTGCTGCAAAGACAGCATCGGTGCAGTCAGTGTCGTACCCATCGAATCAAAGGAGGAGTAACATGGAGCGTTGTTTATATTGCTACAAAGAATTAGCCGACGGCGAGCGGGATTTCCACAAATCCTGCTCCAAGAAGATTTTCGGCACTCCCGAAGCTCCTTTGCTCCCCTACACGCGCACCAATATCGCGGAACTTGCCCGCGAGGTAATCCGCAGCCAGACGACGCTGACCGGAGTGCAGGCGAAACTATCGCTCGATATTGCCAAAGCGGGCAAAGGCACCCCGGAACGCTTTACGATCGTCGGGCTATGGGGCCGCTACATCCTCAAACCGCAGACCGAACATTATCCGCATTTGCCGGAGCTGGAAGATTTGACCATGCACATGGCCGAAGCCGCGAAGATGCAGGTCGTCCCCCACTCGCTCGTCCGCTTTGCCGACGGGGAGTTGTGCTACATCACACGCCGCATCGACCGAGGCCCCCGCGGTGAAAAATATCCGATGGAAGACCTCTGCCAGCTCTCCGAGCGACTGACCGAACACAAATACAAAGGCTCCTACGAGCAGATCGCCAAAACGATTCTGCGCTACTCTTCCGCCCCGAAACTGGACGTCGTCAATTTCTGGGAGCAGGTGTTGTTTACGTGGCTCACGGGCAATGCCGACATGCACCTCAAAAACTTTTCGCTGTACAGCCTAAATCCGGGTATTTATGGGCTGACACCGGCTTATGACCTGCTATCGACAGCGCTCGTTTTACCCGAAGATACCGAGGAATTGGCATTGACGCTGAACGGCCGCAAACGCAAACTACGCCGCAACGATTTCGTGCAGGCAATGACGGCTTCGGGCATGGACGAAAAGGTAATCGACAACCTGTTCAAAAAATTCATCAAAGCCATTCCGAAATGGGGCGAATGGATCGACATTTCGTTCCTGCCCGAAGAAATGAAAGGCAAATACAAAGCGCTTATAGCAGAAAGAATCGGAAGAATATAATAACAGAGAAAAAAACAAACTACCGAATACCGATGACAAACATTACTCAAATCATAAAATATATAGACGAATACTTGATTCGGAACAACCAAACCAACATTACTCCTGTTCACGCAAATAAGATATTAGCTCAAGCAGGTTTATTATCCGATTCCAAAGATCGTCCTGGATTACCGCTCCGCAAACTATTGCGTGACGGAAAAATTCTCCACGCATATCAAATCGGCAACAAGTGGCATATTCCCCACTCAAAGAGCGGACAGAAAAGAGCCTCAACGCTCCCTGCATCACATCCTAAACCAACTATGGTAATATCATCCTCCAATAAAAAATCATTACCGCCTTTGGTCGGGAGCAATCCGACAATTTTAATTCTCGGAACATTACCCGGAGACGCATCATTGCAAAAGAAGCAATATTATGCTAAATCGGGAAATCGTTTCTGGTCTATTATTGCTCATGTCGCAAATAGCCCTATCCCTCTAACATACGAGGAGAAAAAGCAATTATTATTTTCTCATAAAATTGCCTTATGGGATGTCGTACATACAGCCGACCGTCATGGGAGTTTGGACTCCGACATACGATCCGAACTCCCGAATAATTTGCAAAAGTTCCTCCATCAATACCCTACGATTCGAACTATTGCATTCAACGGTCAAAAGGCAGAGCGACTATACAACAAATATTTCGCAGGACAATTTCCCGATAACCTCACATTACGTAGCAGCAGTCCGGCAAACCAACAATTCAATGATGCCGTAATGATTAAAGATTGGAAACGGCTATTTCAGATATAGACATGCAAAAACTCGAATATAGAACCCTATCGTTCCACAATCTGACGGATGAAGAAATCGATCAAAGCGTCGTTAAGAAACTGAACAAACTCGGCGAGCAAGGATGGGAACTCATTTCGGTTGTTCCGGCAAAAAAACTGTATGCCGACAATGACTTCACAGCCATACGTCAGCTGCACTACAGCCCGACCGACACCATGCTATCGGTAGATATCGCATTGTTTATCAACGGCCTGCCTGTCGTCACGATGGAATTGAAGAACCACTTTACAGGTCAGACGGTAGAAAATGCCAAGGCGCAGTATCAAAACGACCGCAATCCGAAAGACCTGCTTTTCAAGCCAAAGCGTTGTGCCGTGCATTTGGCAGTCGATGATACCGACGTTGCGATGTGCTCGATGCTTTCCGGAAAAAGCAGTTGGTTCTTACCATTCAACAAGGGCAATAACGGCGGTAAGGGCAACCCGGTCAATCCAAACGGATTGAGAACGGCTTACCTTTGGGAGAATATCCTCACCAAAGAAAGCTTGTCTAATATTATTGAAGACTTCGCACAGGTCATCGAAAAAAAAGACGAAAAAACCGGCAAGATCAAGACTAAGGTCATTTGGCCTCGTTATCATCAGCTCGAAGTTGTGCGTCAACTCCTTCGCGAATCAAAAGAGAAAGGTGTCGGCCATCGTTACCTTATTCAGCACTCAGCCGGATCGGGCAAATCAAACTCGATTACCTGGCTTGCATACCAGCTTGTAGGGTTATTGAAGAACAACGAGCCTGTGGTTGACAGCGTTATTATTGTAACCGACCGCGTCAACCTCGACAAGCAAATTCGCGACAACATACGCTCGTTTCAGAAACTGCGCGATGTCGTGGCATGGGCTGATAGCAGCGATACACTTGCCACCGCCTTAAAGGGGGGCAAGAAGATTATTATAACCATCGTCCATAAGTTTCCCTTTATTCTGGATGCTATCGGCGGCCAACTCAAAGACCGCAAATTCGCTATCATCATTGACGAGGCCCACAGCTCGCAGAATGGCTCGATGTCGGCTAAAATGAATATCGGAGTCAGCGGCAATGCATCTGACGATGATGAAGATATAGAGGACAAAATCGCCAAGATTGTAAAGGGACGCAAAATGGCCGCGAATGCCAACTACTACGCCTTTACAGCTACACCGAAAAACAAGACCCTCGAAATGTTCGGAACTCCGCTTCCGCCCAATACCGAGGGCGAAATAAAACACGTTCCTTTTCACGTCTATTCCATGAAGCAAGCCATTGAAGAGGGCTTTATCATGGACGTGTTGCAGAACTACACACCTTATCAGATTTTCTATAAAGTAGTTCGTGCCATTGAGGAAGACCCGGAATTTGATAAAAAACAGGCTTCTGCCAAAATCCGTGCATGGGTAGAAGCTCGGCCCGAAACCATTGGTGAAAAATCACGCATCATTGTTGAGCATTTCCACACTTCGGTCATTGACCGGGGAAAGGTTGGCGGCCAAGCTCGCGCTATGGTCGTAACATCGAGTATTCTCCGTGCCATAGATTTCTACTACGAAATTTCAAAGCGACTCACCGAGCGAAAAAGCCCCTACAAGGCTATTGTCGCATTCTCCGGCCAAAAGGAATATAGCGGCAAGATGGTCTCGGAATCTGATGTGAACGGGTTCCCATCTTCCGAAATTGAAGAGCGGATGGGACAGGATCCTTATCGCATCCTCATTGTTGCCGACAAATTCCAGACCGGCTACGACCAACCACTGCTCCACACCATGTATGTCGACAAGGTATTGAGCGATGTTAAGGCGGTTCAGACCCTTTCACGCCTGAATCGTTGCCACCCGAAGAAACGAGACACCTTCGTTCTCGACTTCGCAGGAAATGCCGACCTTGTTGCCGAAGCGTTCCAACGTTACTATAAGTCAACCGTCCTCAGCAAGGAAACCGACCCCAACAAACTCAACGACCTGCTTGAAAAAATCGAACAGTACGCAATCTATACGACCGAAGAAGTTGATGCAATCAACCGCATCTTCTTCTCGGCGGATGACCGCACCTTGCTTGACCCGATACTCGACACAGCGGTTGAGCGGTTCAAACAGCTCGACAACGACAGCAAAATCGACTGCAAAAGCGCCATCAAGGGATATAACCGTATCTATCCGTTCCTTGCCGCTGTCATTCCTCACCTCACGGCTTATTGGGAGAAGATGTACACATACCTGTATCTTCTTGCAACCAAACTCCCACGCATACCGCGTGAAGACTGGACGGAGGGATTGATTGACGCTATCGATTTTGACCAATACCGTGCAATCAAGCAGGGCGAGGCTCTGTTTGAGTTGGAGAACCGTGACGATGAAATCGAGCCGGTTCCTGTCAGTGGTGGAGGCTCTACCTCAGACCCGGACTTCGATAAACTCTCAAATATTCTTGAAGAATTTAATACCACTTTCGGGGGTATCGAATGGGAGCACCCTGAAGAAGCCATTGAACAGATTAAATCTCTGCCGGAGCGTCTGGCATTAGTCGAAAACTTCGCTAATGCCGCACGCCGCAACGACGAACAGAACGCAGAAATTGAATCCAACAACGCTTTATTCCAAATCATTGTCGGACTTCTCGGCAAGAAAACCGAATTTGCTCGCAACTATCTTGAAAATCCGCAATTTCAAGCGTTTATCAACCAGCGAATCTTTACTCAAGCCTACACTCTGGCTCAAAAAGACTATCCCAATGCTGATGGCTTAGACTCATCCATGACGACCACCGAACCGTAAAAATCATTTATACTGACAATTCCCCCACGCGCTTCATCCCTAGTTCAGAACTGCCGCGATTTTCAATGGAAACCGATGACTGCTATTTCAGACAATCACTCATACACCAACCTGCTAAATCAAATCAAAGACTTCAAACTTGTATTAAATCTTTTACCGTTTAAAACTAAAGAATTGAGGTCTCAATTATCCGAGATTGAAAAGCAAATAAACGATCTGAGATTTAAACCTGATAAATTTAATCAATATTATTCTGAATTAGGTTGGATTGCATTTGAAAGTATGAATTCTGACTTAATAAGGAGCGCTGTGGAGTTAGCCGAAGATAATAAATGTGATAAAGGGGAGCAATTATTAATAGAATACTATACAACCAACGATAGCATAAAGTATCTGTTAACAAGACTTAAAAATCGTGCTGGATTCAGGAAAAGACATGGATTGCTCTTAAAAGCATTTGATGATTTCAAAAGCGAACGGTATCACAGTTGCATACCTGTCTTTTTGATGATAATTGATGGTGTCGTTGATGAAGTTACAAAATCTAATAATGGTTTCTTTGCGTCAGACTTCGATGCACGCCTTTGGAATTCCATAGTCGGTCATGAAAGTGGTTTGTCAAAAATAGCCAAAATCTATGCCAAAACCAGAAAGAAAGTCAATACTGACCCAATAACTCTACCCTATCGCAATGGCATCTTGCACGGAAAAGACATCAATTACGACAATGTTAAAGTGGCAGCAAAATGTTTGGCCACTATACTTGCGGTGGGTGATTGGGTTGAACAATATGAGAGTGGGAAACACAACACGCCTGAGCCTTCTAAACCCCAAAGTATTCTTCAGCAATTAAAAGAACTAAAAGATTCAATATCTACATTCCAAAAACAGCAGAAGGAGACTAAAATAATGAATGCTGAAATTGAAAACTGGCAACCCCGACAAATATCAGAAGAATACATCATGCACATGAATCTTCAATGCGATACGTGCATTAGGAATTCTCCGGAAGAAAAATTAATAGAATTCATGACCTACTTTTCAAACAGGAATTATGGAACAATGCATGATGTTATTGCCAGACAAGCGGACAAAAATAAAGGACAATATATTCAAACTATTAAAAGCTACATCGGAGATTTCTCACTGCAGGATTACCAGATAGTCTCTATTACAGACTGTGCTCCTGCAATATCAGAAATAGGAGTTCAATTAAGCATCATTGATACTTCAACAAAGTCGGTTACATTAAACACGAAGTGTCGTATGATTTACCAAAAAGACGCTTTTAACACAAGCGTCCTTGTACGAGGGAATCCACAGGGACAATGGTTCGTAGTTGACCTGTATCTCAACGAGATTTATAATAAGTATTGGGAAGCTCAATAAACACAATTAACCTAATTGACAACTTTTATATGCGTATCTGTATATCGCAAAAAATTAAAATTACCATATTTCTTTGATAATCGAACCTTTATAGCTAAATCTCACAGAGAATTACTGTTGTCGTTTTTTGTAAATACGGTTTGTAATGCATTAAATCGCAGTTGGATTAACCACTTACAAACAGAGAAATGCACGGCGTCTGGACGAAATTACTTTATACTTTTTTTGTCAATCAATGAATTAACCATTTCTGTATCGAAAAATAAGCAGTGATTATCAAGGTGCTCAAAATGAACGCCTTTCTTTTAATCGCCTGATAAAAAAAGACTAAGTTTTTCTTTTATAACCCAAATATAGTGAGTTATACTGAACAAAATCGCATATTTGCAACAAGCATTTTTTAGAATCATGGGAAAAACAGTAACCACATATTTAATCGACGGTGATCCGAAAGGAACTCAATATGCATTCATCAGCAATAAGATTTGCCAGATGTTTGTCGTGCCACGTTCTAACCTCTCCTATTTGAACACGCAAGAAAAGTTGCAGAAACCTGCGTTTTATATATTGTTGGGGGAAGATGAATCAACCAAACCGCAAGCCTATATCGGCGAGACCGAAAATTTCAAAGAGCGTGTAAAAGACCACGACAGCAAAAAAGCATTTTGGCAAAAAGCGCTCATATTCGTATCGAAAGATGCAGATATGACCAAAGTCGACGTGCAATACCTGGAGCATAAAGCGATAGCCGAAGCCAAGAAAGCAAATACATTCGTCCTGATTGACAACAAACAGATTCCCAAAATGCCTAATTTGCCGGAACATCAACAGGACTCCATGGATGAATTCTTTGAAGATGTGAAATTTTTAGCATCATTTATTGGTTGCAACATCTTTGAAATCTCGCAACCAAAAGCCGAACACCTGTTCTATACCAAAGGGAGGGGATGCAATGCGAAAGGGTTCTATGGTTCGGACGGATTTACCGTACTGAAAGGCAGCGTAATAGTCAAAACCGTTACGCCATCCTTCAACTGGAAAGAGAAGCGAGATAAGATGCTTTCTGACTACACCGCCCATGAAAATGGCGTATGGGTATTAACATCCAACAAAACGTTCTCCAGCCCGAGCACTGCCGCAGCCTTTTGCTCCGGCCGAGTTAATAATGGCTGGGTGGCGTGGAAAGACCAAGATGGGCATACGTTGGATTCCGTCTATCGAAAACAGCTGGAATGAAACCATTGCGCCGATCGCGAATTTCCAACAGAGGTTATCGCTCCTTCGGTGATGCTATGAGCTCCAAGAATTCCGAAGCCAAAGTCACGGCCGCACGAAAAGCCTCCTCCTGGCCCGGAACCGTGATGAACAGGTGAACCGCCTCCGGAAACTCGACGCGACGTATTTTACCGGCCGGAAGCCGCCCGGCAAACTCCGCCCCTTGGTCGCGCAAGATGTCGCGCCCGGCCGCTACGAGCAGCGTGCGCGGCAAGTCGGCCACCGCCTCGGCCGGGGCCAAACCGACATCGATCAGCGACACTCCGGACGGTACCGCCGGAGCATAGGCACGGTTGAACTGATCCATGAGCACGGTATCCAACCCGTAGCCCCGTCCGAACCGTTCCCAAGAGGCGGAACCGTCGGCAAAAGCTTTGGTGACGGGATAAAAGAGAATCAGCGACTCGATCGTTCCGGCACACTCACCCCCCAACGCCGTCGCCACGGCCAAGTTTCCTCCCGCGCTGTCTCCGCCCACCGAGATCCGGACCGGATCGATGCCCAGTTCCTTCGCGTGTGCGACCGCATAGCGCACCGCCTCCACACAATCGACATAGCCACCCGGGAAAGGATGTTCCGGCGCAAGCCGGTAGTCGACCGCCAGCACCCGAACCCGCCCCGTCGCCGCCAAGGCGTCGCAAAAGCGGGCACAACTGTTGATACTCCCGAACGTCCACCCGCCGCCGTGCAGGTAGACCAAGAGCGGCAACAGCCGCTCTTCCGTTCCGCACGGCTCGTAGAGCCGCAGTTTCTCGGACAGTTCCCTGGTCCGGACGCCTCGGGAGAGGCGGTGCGGTCTGACGAGCCTGCAAACTGTCGGGCATCGTTCGCAAAAACCGATCCGCCTGCCGCCGCATCCGACGATCGGACCACCCGCTGCCCGCCTGCGCCTGAGTCCAACCGATCGCCAAGAGGCCCAACAGACTCCAAATCCAATGTTTCATCCCCTCTCCCGCTGCGTTAGAGGAGCTCCAGCCCTTCGATACCCCACCGAATCCCCTCCGGATCGGAGATTTTCACATAACGGGCCGAGACCGGCGCAGCAAAATAGTGGAGCCGACGGCTCGGATCGTTAATCAGGTTACCGAACTCGAACCGCTCCACGGTCTGCCAGCTTTTTCCGTCATCGCTGACCTGCATCTCTCCCCGAACCACGCCGCGAGGCGCCGTCCGATCCGCCTGCGGGTCGTAAGCCACGCCCCGCAGCTGCCGCACATCCCCCAGGTCGATCGTCCACCCGGTCGAGAACTGTTCCACCTTCCAGTGCCTCCGGTCCAACCCCAAGCGTTCGACCACCGTCGCCCCCTTCTCGCCGCCGAGAAAAGCCGCCGCACGCAGCTCGCAAGCCGACACGTCGAGCGGCGACTCGTAAACCGCCGACCGATCGGTCGGCTCCGTCCCGTCCGTCGTATAGTGAATCCGGTAACCGGCATTCAGGTTCTCCGCCGCATTCTGTCCGTGCGGTTTCCAGCCGAACTCCTGTCGTTTCGGCGCGATCGTGACCCGCCCCGCAGTATCACGACCGACGACCAGCTGCGGCGGACGAACCGGGTAGTAATGTGCCGTCATCCGGCTGATGGCCGGTGCCATGCGCGACGCCAGGAGCCGGAAACGCAACCGATCGGTCGTCACGTCCGGAAAACGAAGAATCCGCTTGTACCCGATGTTGGTCGCCGCCGCAATCTCGCGCCATTCACCATCAATCCAGGCATCCACGGCATGCGCTTCGACCCGTTCGCTGTGGGTGGCAATGGCCTCCTGCAACACAATCCGATTGATCGTGACCGGTTCGGGCAGCGTGACGACAAATTCCGACGGCGTGTCGGTCAACAGCAGGTGAGTATCGTTGCGCCCGTCCAGCACCGCCGACGGTCCACCGGCACCGGCCAACAGGTCGGTGTCGTAAGTCTCCCGGATGCGTCGCCCGGTCTCGCGCAACACCTCGACATCGGTCGGCGAGAAGCGTCCCTCGCGATTCGGCGGAATGTTCAGCAGGAAAGTCGAGTTGCCCCCCACAGCCCGCTCGTAGATATCGAACACGTCGTCCGCGCTCCGCACCTTCTGGTGGGTATCGTCGCGGTAGAACCACCCCTCGCGAATCGAAGTATTGGTTTCGGCCTGCTGGTAATGCAAGTATTCGGCCCCGAGGAGCCGCTCACGATCACCCAATACAGGATCGGTCATATCCGGGAAGTGCGAAGCGGTGTCCGGATTCTCCGGATAAGGAAGAACGTTCCACTCCGTCTCGCGTGTCCCGCCGGCCTCATTGCCGCACCACCGCACATCCTCGCGACCGAAAATCACGGCCTGCGGCGCCAACCGATGGATCAGCTCTTTCCAAGCGGCATAATTATAGGTCTGCCCCCCCTTGCGTTTCGGATGCGCGCCGTCGAACCACACTTCGTGGATCGGTCCGTATTCGGTCAGAACCTCGAACAACTGGTTCAGGAAATATTCGTTGTAGTCGTCGACCACGAACTCGAAACGGGTCGTATCGGCAAACGGTCGTCCCTCGACCTGCCGCGGGATGGTCCGCCGGGTGTAAGGGCTGAGATTCCCGTACAGCCCCTCGGGACTCTCGATCTGATACAGGTCGGCCGGAGAGAGGTAAACGCCCAGTTTCAGGCCATACTTCCGGCACGACTCCGCGAGATCCTTGAGCACATCCCCCTTCCCGTCGCGAAACCCGGTGGACATGATCCCGTGATCCGTATAGCGGCTCTGCCACAACACAAACCCGTCGTGGTGTTTCACCGTCAGCAGCACCATCCGCATCCCAGCCGCCTTCATCGCCTCGCACCACTGGTCGGTGTCCAGCTCCCGGAGGTCGAAAATCGACGGGTCTTCCGACCCGTCTCCCCACTCTTTGCGGGTAAAAGTATTCGGACCGAGGTGGATAAAGGCGATGAATTCGTTTTCCAGGGCCGCCAACTGATTCGGCGTCGGCACGACATGGGCCGCCTTCTCGATAATCCGGGCCGCGCTGTCGCCCGGCTCGACGGCTATGGTGTTCTGCGGTTCCAGGGTCAGGCCGGCCTGCGGATCCGCGGTCCGGCACGCCGTCAGCCAAATGCCGCCCAGCAAAACACACGTAACAAGGGTTCTTTTCATATTCTCTGAGTCGTTAGTGATATTTCTCTACTCAAACAAAGCGGTGAACTTGCGCGGAATCGGGGTCGAAAAATCATGTCTCTCCCCGGTGGTCGGATGGACGAAACTCAACACTCCGGCATGCAACGCCACGCGACCGATCAACGCCCGTCGCGAGCCGTACTTCTTGTCCCCCACGATCGGATGGCCGATGTACTCCATGTGAGCCCGGATTTGGTTCTTGCGACCGGTCTCCAACTCGAGTTCCAACAACGTCACGTCGTTCCGCGCCGAATATTTCAACACCCGGAACCCGGTATGGGCCATCTTTCCCTCCTCCCTGTGCGTCACGTAGACCTTCATCGCCCGGCTCTCGGTCAGGTAAGTCGAAATCGTACCGCTCGGCTCTTCGACACGCCCCTCCACCACCGCAAAATACTTCCGCTCCCGCACCGTCTCCGTCCACCGGCTCTGAACCCGAACTTTCACCGCCTCGCTCTTGGCGAACATCATCAACCCCGAGGTCTCACGATCCAGGCGGTGCAGTACGAAAATCTTGTTCCGCGGATCTTCGCGCTTGACGTGCTCACTGAGAATGCTGTAAGCCGTCCGCATGATCTGCTTGTCGGTAGCCACCGACAGCAGTCCATTGCGTTTCTCGATCACAATCAGGTCGTCGTCCTCATAAACGATCCGAAGCATCGCATGCGAAACCGCCTCCCGAGCTCGTCCGAAACGAATCTCCACCCGGTCGCCCGGAGCCAGCGGGGTATCGAACTGCGTTGTGATACATCCGTTCACCACCACCTGACGATGCGCCAGATAAGCTTTCACGGTGGTCCGACTGCGGTCGGCGAAGTGTGCGAAAAGGAACGGCAACAGGCTCCCGGCCTCGCGAACCTCGATCACGGAACTCTCCGTTTCTTGTTTCTTCATATCTACAAAGGTACGTTTATTTCAATACTTTCTTAGCAACGGGAGGGTACTGTTCTCTTTGTGAACAACCGACGCTGCCAGCGAATCCAGAGGCCGCTTGCGGGCTATGGTAAGCGGCGAGGAGGAAAACAAGCGCAGCGCAGTTAGTGAGAACCAGAAAAACTTTA
>CAJTNK010000015.1:8490-29210 GCA_910577885.1 uncultured Rikenella sp. | reverse complement strand
CCCGCGCCGTGACGCGAACGCGTCCGCCGCGGAGGCGGTGCCTCCCGGCACGCGGAAGGGGCCATCCGGGCGAAAAAATGTCAAAATCGCTGAAATCCAGCAAAACCGCAGGGCTCTCGGCGATAAAAAGAGCGACGGCTCCCGTTCTTCACGCGAAGAACGGAAACCGTCGCTCTTTGACAACCCGGAAGCAAAAAGCTCCCGCTATCTTAAATTTATATCCTCATCAACCGCACTTCGAGTGGCCGCAGTTCGTGCAGACCAAACACCCCTCTTGGTAAACCAACGCCTCCTGGCCGCACTCCGGACATTTCTTACCCCCCTTCGGTTTGGTCCCGTTCGGGATATACTTGTGAAGCGCCCGTGCCACCCCGTTTTTCCAGGTGTTGATCGTGTCGCTGTTGAGCCGCAGCGACGACACCAGGTTCACCACGTCGATCGGCGGCATCCCCGTCCGCAAGACCCCCGAAATCAACTTCGCGTAGTTCCAGAACTCCTCGTCGAACAGCCGCGAAACACCGCCCACCGTATTCACATACCCGTACTTGTCCTTGTACTGGAAGTCATAGCGTTTGGTGCCGTCCTTTTCGATCACCTTGATGATGTTCCCTTTCTTGATCGTCTTCGGGAAGTAGAGCGCATCTTCGTCCACCTTCCCGGTGAAGATTTCGTACGGTTTGTGGTTATACAGCCCCACGAATGCGATCCAGTCTTCCGGTCCGTTCTTGAACCGCACGACGTCCGCCTCGAGCGACACCGGACGAGATGCCGGCACACCGTCCTCTTCCTTCTCCTTTTTCTTGTCTTTCTTGACCAGCACCCCGGCCCGACTCCCGTCCCGATAGACCGTCACTCCCTTGCACCCCGACCGCCAGGCCGTCCGGTAGACTTCGTCCACCAACGCTTCCGAGACGTCGTTCGGCAGGTTGACCGTGACCGAGATCGAGTGGTCGACCCACTTCTGCATCGCCCCCTGCATCTTCACCTTGGCCACCCAGTCGATATCGTTCGACGTGGCGTTGTGGTACGGCGACTCCGCCACGAGCCGGTCCACCTCCTTGTCCGAGAGTTTCTTGATTTGCTCGTCGGTCAGCCCCTTGTTGACCTTGATCCAGGTCAAGAAGTGGTGGTGATAGACGTTGTATTCCTCCCACGAGTCCCCCACGTCGTCCACAAACGTGACATTGACACTCTTATCGCTCGGATTGACCTTCCGCCGCCGCTTGTAGACCGGCAGGAAGACCGGTTCGATCCCGCTGGTGGTCTGCGTCATGAGCGACGTGGTCCCCGTCGGCGCAATCGTGAGCATCGCCACATTCCGCCGCCCCTGTTTCACCATCCGGTCGTAGAGTTTCGGATCGGCTTCTTTGATCCGCCGAATCATCGGATTCTCCGCCTCCCGTTCGGCGTCGTACATCTCGAACGCCCCCCGTTCGCCGGCCATCTCGACCGAGGCGCGGTAAGCCTCCACCGCCAAAGTCTTCTGCAGCTCGGCCGCAAAAGCGATCGCTTCGTCCGACCCGTACCGCAGCCCCAGCGCCGCCAACATATCCCCCTCGGCCGTAATCCCGAGTCCGGTCCGCCGACCCATCAACGCCTTCTGCCGGATCTTACCCCACAACTCCCGTTCCACTCGGCGAATATCGGCCTCCTCCGGATCCTTTTCGATCTTTTCGATAATCGCGTCGACCTTTTCCAGCTCGATGTCGATGATGTCGTCCATCATCCGCATCGCCTTGCGCACATGTTTCTTGAATTTATTGGTGTCGAACCGCGCCTCTTTGGTGAAAGGCTTGTCGACGTAGCTGTAAAGGTTCAGCGCCAGCAGCCGACAGCTATCATACGGACACAGCGGAATCTCGCCGCACGGATTGGTGGAAACCGTCCGGAACCCCAAATCCGCATAACAGTCCGGCACCGACTCCCGAATGATGGTATCCCAGAACAAGACCCCCGGTTCGGCCGATTTCCAAGCATTATGAACAATCTTCTTCCACAACGCCGCCGCGTCGATCTCCCCCGACACCATCGGCTTATCCCCCATGATCGGAAACTGCTGTTTGTACGGTTTCCCATCAATAGCCGCCTGCATGAATTCGTCGTCCACCTTGATGGAAACATTGGCGCCGGTCACCTTCCCCTGCTCCAGCTTGGCATCGATGAACCGTTCGGCATCCGGGTGCTTGATCGACAGCGAGAGCATCAACGCCCCGCGCCGTCCATCCTGCGCCACCTCGCGCGTGGAGTTCGAGTACCGCTCCATGAACGGCACAATCCCGGTCGAAGTCAACGCCGAATTCAGCACCGGACTCCCCGTCGGCCGGATGTGCGACAGGTCGTGCCCCACCCCGCCCCGACGCTTCATGAGCTGCACCTGCTCCTCGTCGATCCGGATGATACCGCCGTACGAATCGGCCGGTTTCTCGTGCCCAATCACGAAGCAATTCGAAATCGAAGCGATCTGCAAATCATTCCCGATCCCGGTCATCGGCCCGCCCTGCGGAACCGCATACTTGAAACCGTCCAACAGCTCCCGAATTTCGGCCTTGGTCATCGGATTCGGGTACTTCTGCTCGATCCGCTCCAACTCCGCCGCTATCCGCTCGTGCATCTGCTCCGGCGAACGCTCGTAGATCTTACCGAACGAATCCTTCAATGCGTACTTCGTCACCCATACCGTAGCCGCCAACTCGTCGCCCCGGAAATACTCCCGAGCACCTGCAACGGCCTCCTCATAACTGTATTGCTGCAATTCTCCCATATAATGGTTACTAAATAAATCCCCCTTTTTTCTCTGCGTACTGTTGTTAGCGACGGGAGGGTACTGTACCTTTTCTGAAGAAAAGGTACCCAAAAGACTTCCGAGCGCATCCCGTTGGGATGCTTTGGCCGTGTCTGCCCGGTCTTTGGGTGGGGACTTTCGGCGGGCGCATAAGTTAATTACAACCCAAGCGCGCCTCGCCGAACGCCCCACCCATAAACCTGAGGACTGCGGAGCCTAAGGCGTAGCGTATGCTAGCTCAAAAGTTTTTGGTGCCGCTTTTTTCAAAAAGCGGCAGTCCCGGCACGTAGCCAAGGAACGGTTACAGAGAAAAAAAAGTGATTGATATTGGAATCAATTTTGGGCAAAGGTAATGGGTTATTTCGGAGGGGGCGAGGAGGTCGGGAAAAACTTATTAACAATTGATTAATTCACTTGTTATCAGTCGGTTAATCCTCTGTAATGAGGCTAACTTTCTCAACCTGACCGCCTAACGGAGGCGCCAGTTTCGAGACCCGCAGACGCAGCCCCCCGACGGTCGGAAAACGCCGGCGCAACGCCGCGATGATTCGCCCCGAGAGGTGCTCGAGCAGCCGCGACGGAATCTCCATCTGCTCCCGGACGCACTCATAAACAGCCACATAATTCACCGCATCCTCCAACTCGTCGCTGCCCGCAGCAGCCGAAGCGTCCACCTCCAACCACAGGTCCACCCGAAAACGATTCCCCACACGCTGCTCCTCCTCGTAATGACCGTGATACGCATAAAACTCCATGTTCATCAACTCGATCGTACTCTTGCTCATCATCACTGTTCCTCTTGCTTTGATTTTTTACCCCTGCAAAACTAATTGGTTTTTGTTTCATAAACAGGAGGGTACTGTCCCTTTCTTGAAAGAAAGGGACCCAAAGAACTTTCAGATAGCATACGCTAAGCCTTAGGCTCCGCAGTCCTCAGGGTTGTGGGTGGGGCTTTCCGGCGTGGCGCGATGATGCAGTAATTACCTTACGCGCCCGCCGAGAAAACCCCACCCAAAGCACGAGGCTGACACAGCCAAAGCATCCCAGCGGGATGCGCTCTGAAGTTTTTTTGGTTCTTTTTGTTCACAAAAAGAACAGTTCTATCCGGTCATCCAGACAAAAACAATATCTTTGTATGATAGATTCAAAAGCGAAACAGCGTTATGGAAAGCAGCGAGAAGCTCAATTTTATAGAAGAGATCATCGAAAACTCCATCGCCGCCGGCGAGCCGCGGGTGCACACCCGTTTTCCGCCGGAGCCGAACGGGTATCTGCACATCGGCCATGCGAAGTCGATCTGTCTGAACTTCGGGATGGCACGCAAGTACGGCGGAAAGTGCAACCTGCGGTTCGACGACACCAATCCGGTGAAGGAGGATGTGGAGTATGTCGACTCCATCAAGGAGGATATCCGGTGGCTGGGGTTCGAGTGGGCCGAGGAGCATTACGCGTCGGACTATTTCGAACAGCTCTACGAGTGGGCCGTGGAGTTGATCCGGAAGGGGTTGGCCTATGTCGACGACCAGACGCAGGAGGAGATTCGGCTGGGTCGAGGGACCGTGACGCAGCCGGGGACCAATAGCCCGTGGCGGGATCGGTCGGTGGAGGAGAATTTGAGACTCTTCGCCGAGATGCGCGAGGGGAAGTACCGGGACGGCGAGAAGGTCTTGCGGGCGAAGATCGACATGGCGCATCCGAACATGCTGCTGCGAGATCCTTTGATGTACCGCATCATCCACGCCCATCACCACCGGACGGGCGACCGGTGGTGCATTTATCCGATGTACGACTACGCCCACGGCGAGAGCGACTCGATCGAACGGATCACCCACTCGATCTGTACGCTGGAGTTCGACGTCCACCGGCCGTTGTACGACTGGTTCATCGAGCAGCTCGGGATTTTTCCGAGCCATCAGTACGAGTTCGCGCGGCTGAACCTGACCTACACCGTGATGAGCAAGCGGAAGCTGCTGCAGTTGGTCAAGGAGGGGTATGTCACCGGGTGGGACGACCCGCGGATGCCCACCATCTGCGGTTTGCGGCGGAGGGGCTATACGCCCGAGTCGATCCGGATGTTCGCCGAAAAGGTCGGGGTGGCCAAGCGGGATAACATCATCGACCTGGGGCTTTTGGAGTGGTGTGTGCGCGAGGACCTGAACCGGACGGCGCTGCGGCGGATGGCCGTGCTCGATCCGATTCGGGTGGTGATTACCAACTACCCGGAAGGGCAGATCGAACAGCTCGAGTGCGTCAACAACCCGGAAGACGAAGCCGCCGGACGGCGGCGGGTGCCGTTCGGACGGGAGCTCTACATCGAACGCGACGACTTCATGGAAGAGCCGCCCAAGAAATTCTTCCGGCTCAGACCGGGGGGTGAGGTGCGGTTGCGGTACGGGTATCTGATCCGGTGCGACGAGGTCGTGAAGGACCCGGCCACGGGCGAAATTACGGAGCTGCGCTGCACGTACGATCCGTTGTCGCTGGGCGGGGGGTCGTCCGACGGACGGAAAGTCAAGGGGATTATCCACTGGGTGTCGGCCCGGCATGCGGTACCGGCGGAGGTGAGACTCTTCGACCGGCTCTTCGCCACGGAGAATCCGGACGAGGTGCAGACGGAGGGAGGGACGTTCCTCGACAACCTCAATCCGGACTCTCTGCGGACGGTGCGGGCGCTGTGCGAACCGGCCTTGAGGGAGGCTGTGGCGGGGGATAAGTTCCAGTTCGAACGGTTGGGCTACTTCTGCGCCGATGCCGACTCGAAGGAGGGGGCGCCGGTGTTCAACCGCACGGTGGGTCTCAAGGACTCGTGGGCGAAGATCGCGGCCAAATAACCAGGAAGGATCGGAGACTGAGAGATGGCGACGGAGGCTCGGCATACGGTTCTGTTGGTGGACGACCACGCGTTGTTCCGGCACGGTCTGAAACTGCTCCTGGACTCCCACCCGCGCTACCGGGTAGCCGGCGAGGCCGCCAGCGGCGAAGAGATGATCGGCTGGCTCGAGGCGGCGGGCGATCGGATGCCGGACATCGTGCTGCTCGACATCTCGATGCCGGGGATGAACGGGATCGAGGCCGCGGGGATCGCCTTGGCCCGGTATCCCGACCTGAGGATCATCACCCTCTCGATGTACGGCGAGGAGGACTACTACTTCCGGATGGTGTCGCAGGGAGTCAAAGGCTTCCTGCTCAAAAACTCGGATATTTCGGAGGTCTATGCCGCACTGGAGGCGGTGTTGGAGGGGGGCTCGTACTTTTCGCAGGAGCTGCTGTTCAACCTGGTGAGCAACCTCCGCTCCTCCTCGTCCGGAACGGGAGGGGGGACGGACGACGCGGACGACGACAACCGGGCAGCGGATGCCGCCGACGAGATCTGTCTGTCGGACCGCGAACGGGAGATCCTGCTGCTGATCTGCAAGGGGCTGACCAACAACGAAATCGCCGACCGGCTCTTCATCTCGAAACGGACCGTCGACAAGCACCGGGCCAACATTCTCGAAAAAACGAACTGCAAAAACACGGCGAATTTGGTGGTCTACGCCATCAAAAACGGCTTGGTCGAGATTTAATCGTCCGGTCTTGCATTTTACAAATAAAACGCATAGCTTTGTGTCAACGAATCCACTCTGTCAAGAACACGAACACATACTAATCCATGGAACTCAAAAAATCACCCAAAGCCGACTTGGAAAATAAGCGGAGCTATTTTCTGGAGATCGGAATTATCGTGGCTTTGGCCGCTTGTATCGGTCTGTTCAGCTGGAGCCAGAAGGAACGGAAGATCGAGAACTTGGTGCAGGAGGAGGTAGTGGCCGTCGAGACCGAGATGACCGAAGTCACGGTGCAGGAAGACAAGCGTCCGCCGGCGCCGATGAAAACGCAGGCCGTGGTGCTCTCTGACTTGCTCAACGTGGTGCAGAACGATGCCAAAATTGAGCAGACGATGAATATCTTGGACTTGGACGTAACCCAGGACTTGGCGGTGGACGTGGGGAAGTTCGGGGGGACCTACACCGGCGAAGAAGAAGTCGTGGAAGATGATCCAGTGGTTATTGCTGAAGAGATGCCGAGTTTTATGGGAGGGGATGTGAACGCTTTTTCGCGGTGGTGTAGCCAGCATATTAAGTATCCGCCGGTGGCGATCGACAATGGGTCGCAGGGGAAAGTGATGTTGCAGTTCGTCGTGGAACGCGACGGCTCGATCAGCCGGGTGACGGTGCGACGCGGGGTGGACAAGTACTTGGACGAAGAGGCGGTGCGGGTGGTGAAAAGCTCGCCCAAGTGGAAACCGGGGTCGAACCGGGGAAAACCGGTGCGGGTTTATGTCAATGTGCCGATCACGTTTGTGCTGGAATAATTAGTAATTCTGTCGGGGGAGGGATATTTGCAAAAGGCGGGGCCGACTGAACAAAAGAAACAAAGCGAGTAACCTTTCGCATGAAAGGTTACTCGCTTTGTTTTACGCCCCCGTTGTACGGACCGAGCTGCGGCAGGCCGGTACCGCTTGGCACACGAGAGCTGGGGTTGGCTCGGCAACTAGCTACGACTGCCCTACGCGGGCGGCGGCCTAAATAAAGCCGAGAGAACCCCAGCAAAACACCCAACGGGTGCGCCGGGCGGGCGGTGCCTTCCGGCACTCGGGATTGGCCTGCCGGGAGAGAAAAACGGGCAAAAACAACCCCGACAAAACACCCGGTAGGCGCGCCAGCGGCACCCTGACGGCGAGAAAACCCACTAAACTGCAAAAGCGTCTCCCGCTTTTATCTTAAAAACTGAGTTTCAGGTTCTTGTTAGCGAACTCATTGTGCTCTCCCCCTATATAGAGCGTACGATCGGCCCCCCAACAAACACAATCCCAACCGTTAATCGGCACATCCGGGAATTCGGCGACCAACTGCACCCCGTCCTCCTTTAAATGATAGATCGAGATATCCACATTCGCGTCATAACCGTGCCCGCGCCAAGCCATCAAATAACCCTCTTTGGAGACACAGCGTTCTTCGACTCCTCCGGTGACTGTCTTCGCGAGGAACCGACCATTGTACTCCCGGAAAAACCAACACTCGCACTCCTCGAACGCACACGACATAATCACCCCCACCACCCGGGACGGAAATTTCAGCACCGGACCTATAGCGAATTCAGGATCCGTGCTTTTTAAGAGATAATAAGGGGCCGTATCCGAGGCCTCCAAAGCGCTCAGCTTCTCCCTCGTACTCTGGCGGACCTTCTCCCGGATCGGCGGAAAAGTCAGCGTATCGACCTTCGCCTGATACCTGCTGCGCTGAGCATAAGCCCGGGCAAACTCGTCGGCAGAGACTTCCTGCACTCGCGCCGTCTGAGCGGCCGACCGGGAGATCGAACCTACCGTCAACAGGACCACAGCACTGATCCGAAAGGTCGTTGTAAGAAATTTCATGATTTTTCTCGAAAAAAAGGTTACACATTCAGTTTTCAGCCCCCTCTCAAAACGCGTTACGGCTGCTGAAAACAGCGAGCCGTAACACCTTACTTACAGAACATAATATGCGCCCGTAAAACAGCCTACCTCCGTTGCGCCCGATAAGCCGCCAAGCCGGACTCCAGGAAATTGATGAAGCCGTTCACATTCAGGTCATACGACCGCGGCGTCACGAGCGGTTCTCCGTCGTTGTTCAGCAACACATAGTACGGCTGCGCATTGATCCCGAACCGTTCGATCTGGAACGTGGCGTTGATCTTGCCCAGCGTCTTGCGCACCTTGCCGTCCGGGGTCGTCACCCACTCCGACTCCGGAAGCTGTTTCTTGTCGTCCACGTAGAGTGCGACGATCACATAGTTGTCCCGCAGGATCCGTTGCACCGTCGGATCGCTCCAGACATTGGCCTCCATCTCGCGACAGTTCACGCAGCCATGGCCCGTAAAGTCGAGGAAGACCGGTTTCCCCACCGCCGCAGCATACTCCATCCCCTGCCGGTAGTCGAAGAAGCCCTCCAACCCATGCGGCAAGTGCAGAAAATCGCTGTATTTCGGCGCCCCGCCTTCAATTTTCGAGCGGTCGAGCGACGACACCGCCCCGCCCCCCGCAGAAGCCGAGAGGTTGAAGTCCAAAGTCGAAAGCGGCGGCAGATAGCCGCTCAACGCCTTGAGCGGCGCGCCGAACATCCCCGGAATCAGGTAGACGACAAAGGCGAAGGTAATGATCGAGAGGAACAACCGTTTGACACTCACATGCTTCACCTCGCTGTCATGCGCAAATCGGATTTTCCCCAACAGATAGAACCCGAGCAGCGCAAAGATCACCACCCACAAGGCCACATAGACCTCCCGGTCGAGCAATCCCCAATGATATGTCTGGTCCGCCACACTGAGGAATTTGAGCCCCAGCGCCAACTCGATGAACCCGAGCACCACCTTGACCGAGTTGAGCCATCCGCCCGACTTGGGGAGGTTTTTGAGCAGCGCCGGGAAGAAAGCGAAGATCGTGAACGGCAGTGCAAACGCCGCCGAGAAAGCGAGCATCGTAAAGATCGGTTCCCAGATAGCGCCCTGCGTGGATTTCACGAGCACCGTCCCGACAATCGGCCCGGTGCAGGAGAACGACACCAGCACCAGCGTCAACGCCATGAAGAATACGCCGACCAATCCCCCCTTATCTGCCTTGGCATCGCTTTTGTTGACCAGTTTCGACGGCATCGTGATTTCGAACGCCCCGAAGAACGACGCAGCGAAGATCATGAAAATCAGGAAGAAAAGGAGGTTCGACACCCAATGCGTAGCCAGCCAGTTGAAGATATCGGCCGTCACGGAATCCCCGCCGACCAGGTAGGTAATCAGAATGATGGCCGCAATCGGCAGCGTATACAGCGCCACGATCGAGATCCCGTAGAACGAGGCCATAAACCGCCCCTTGGCCTTGTTCTGACTCCCTTTCATGAAGAAGCTGACGGTCATCGGCACCATCGGAAAGACGCACGGCGTCAGCAACGCCGCAAACCCCCACAAGATCGCCTCGACGATAATGGTCCAAAAGCTCTTGGCTTCATTACGCTCCAGCCCCTCGAACGACACTTCGCCCTCCGCCGGCGCCACCGCCGAAGAGTCCGCCACCACATCCGCCGCCTCAACCGGGGTCACGAATATCGCCTCGTCGCGCACCATCTTCCCTTCCGGGTCCGGCGCCGCGGGCTGATCCAGTGCCGCCGGAAGATCGGTCTCCTCAGCCTGCTGTGCAGCCTTCGGAGCTTTCTCCACCCGAGTCGGCGTGATCGTCACCGTGAAATCCTCGTCCGTCGGCGGCAGACAACTCTCATCGTCGCAAACCTGCCACTCCACCGTCCCCCGGATCTCAATCGGGTCCCCGGCTGCAGCACGCTGAGGCGAAACCCGGAACTTCTGCGCAAATCGGGCACTCTTCGCAAAATACCCGATCTCCATCCCGAAAATCTCATCCTGAACCCGGGTCGGACGATCCAACTGCCGAACCCCGCCATCCAACGTAACCCCCTCCGGCAGCTCAAACGTGAAAACAGTGGCATTCGGCCCCCCGTCATACGGCCCCAAGTCGTACATGTGCCACTCCCCCCCGATCGCAGCCACCATCTCCACCTCCTCGCCCGACGAAGTGAAGGTCCAACGCACCGGATTCTTGATCGGCTGACCCACCACACTCCATACTCCCAAAAAACCCAACAAACACACTGAAAAAATCTGTCTCAATTTCATACAACTATCTTAAAATTAATTCTCTTGAATACTTGCTCTTAACGACGAGAGGGTACTGCTGCTTTTTTACTTCGCTACTCTCATTTTACTTTCGTGTAGTTTGCAAACCGTCATTGGCTACGGGCAGGAACTGTTCTTTTTGTGAACAAAAAGAACCAAAAAAACTTCCGAGCGCATCCCGCTGGGATGCTTTGGCCGTGTCAGCCTCGTGCTTTGGGTGGGGTTTTCCGGTGTCGGCGCACTAAGGTAATATGCGCATTATGCGCCGCACCGAGAAAGCCCCACCCACAACCTTGAGGACTGCGGAGCCTCATACATAGCGTATGCTATCTCAAAAGTTTTTGGTGCCGCTTTTTTCAAAAAGCGGCAGTACCCTCCCGTCGCTAAAAACACCGTTTACACATTAATACCGAAGTAAAGCGAGGGAAACGAAAGTAAAAAAGGAACAGTTCTATACCGTAGGTAAGTAAAGTATTCGAAAAAAGTTACGATTTATAAGACAGGAGTAAACTGTCGGAGGAATCGCAAGTCGTTTTCGAAGTAGAGTCTGAGGTCTTTGACCCCGTATTTAAGCATAGCGATGCGTTCGACGCCCATACCGAAAGCAAAGCCGGAGTATTTGGAGCTGTCGATACCGCAGGCCGCGAGGACATTGGGGTCGACCATTCCGGCGCCCATGATTTCGAGCCATCCGGTGTGTTTGCACACCGCACACCCCTTGCCCCCGCACAGGTTGCACGAGACATCGACCTCCGTGGAAGGCTCGGTGAACGGGAAGTAAGAAGGCCGCATCCGGATTTCGGATTTTTCGCCGAACATCTCTTTGGCAAAATAGAGGATCGTCTGTTTGAGGTCGGCAAACGAGACGTTTTGGTCGATATAGAGCCCTTCGGCCTGGTGGAAGATGCAGTGTGCGCGGTAGGAGATAGCCTCGTTGCGGAACACGCGCCCCGGACAAATAACCCGAATCGGGGGTTGTTGGGTTTGCATCACCCGCACCTGAATCGACGAAGTATGGGTCCGCAACAAAACATCCGGTCCCTTTTCGACGAAGAAGGTATCCTGCATGTCCCGTGCCGGATGCTCGGGCGGGAAGTTCAAGGCCGTGAAGACGTGCCAGTCGTCCTCGATTTCCGGCCCCTCGGCCGGCACGAAGCCGATCCGTCCGAAAATCTCCAGAATCCGGTTCCGCACCAGCGATATCGGATGCCGGGCCCCCACCCGATCCGCCCCGGCCGGACGCGTCATGTCCAGCGCCAGCGACGAGGCATCGGACGAGGCAAAGGCCAGCTCCTCCAGCCGAGCCTTCAGATCGTTGATCTTCTCCACGGCCGCCGTTTTCAGGCGATTCATAGCCTGGCCCAGTTCCCGCTTCTGTTCGGCCGAAGCGGTCTTGAACTCGTCGAACAGGGCCGTTATCGCCCCTTTCTTGCCCAACATCCGGATCCGGAACTCTTCCACCTCGGCCAACCCTTTCGGCACGAAGGCTTTGACTTCGTCCAGCAAACTTTCTATCTTTCGTATCATCGCTCTGTTGTTTTTCTCGCGTCGTGCACACACCCTAACAAGAGGCCCCGCAGGGATGGGTGTTACCGTTTTTTCCGCTCCCTGACCAGTTTCAGGTCCATGCTTTTGATATAGACATCCGCCTGTTTCGGCCGATCCTGCAAGTCGGTGGGCGCTTCGGAGATCCGCCGCACGACCCCCATCCCCGCCAACACCTGGCCGAAGATGGTGTAGCTGCCGTCCAGGTGCGGCGCACCGCCCGCCTTGCGATAGACCTTCTCGCGCTCCGGCGTGATCTGCGCCGCCGTCGGATCCGCCGCGCGGGCAGCGATTTTCTCCCGAGCCGCTGCCAGCGTGCTGTCGTTCTGAACGCGCCCCACGACGATATAGAATTGCGAGCCGGACGACTTCCGGGTCGGATTCTCGTCGTCCCCCTCCCGAGCGGCCGCCACTGCCCCGCGGCGGTGGTAATAGTGCGGTCGGATTTCCGCTTCCAGCTTGTAGCCGGCATCGGCCTCGCCGTAGATCTTCACGAGCGACGCTTCGACGCTCTCCGGATCGCCCGTCTGGATCATGAAGTCGCGAATCACCCGGTGGAACAGCAGGTTTTTGTAGAAGCCCTGTTCGACGAGCCGGACGAAGTTGTCGCGATGGACCGGCGTATCGTTGAAGAGTCGGAAACGCACCGTTCCTTTGGAGGTTTTCATCCGGACGACATACTCCGCCCCTTCGCCCGCCACCCGCTCCCGGGCGGGTTTCGCCCCGGCCGAAGCGAGGGTCAGCAGGCCGCAAAAGGCGAGCATGATCCACGGCCGTGATTTTTTTACTATCTTTACGTTCCAGTCCATAGTTCGGTCGAAAAGTGGATTACCAGAGAGCAAATTTACTAAAAATCCCGGTTACGGCGTCAACTCCCGAACGGTTATGAAACGAATTTTCACCCTGTTGCTGATTCTGCTGGCCTGCAGCCCGGCGCGCGCCCAACGCGTGGGGGTGGTCCTGAGCGGCGGAGGGGCCAAGGGGCTGTACCACGTCGGGATACTCAAGGCGCTGGAAGAGAACAACATACCGATCGACTACATCTCCGGAGCCTCGATGGGGGCGATCGTCGCCGGAATGTACGCCGCCGGCTACTCGCCGGACGAGATGATACGCTTCTTCATCACCGACACCGTCCAACGCTGGCTCTCGGCCAAGACTGCGGACATCGACAACAACTACTACTTCAAGAAGTTCGAACCGACGCCAGCCATGATCTCCGTGAAGATCGACCCGCGGGCTGTCAAAGCGGCCGCGATCCAGCTGCCGACCAACATCGTCTCGCCCTACCTGCTCGACATGGCTTTCATGCGGATGCTCTACCCGGCGTCGGCCGCGGCCGGCAACAACTTCGACAGCCTCATGATCCCGTTCCGGTGCAACGCCTCGGACGTCTACAACAAACGAACCGTGGTGTTCGACCGCGGGAGCCTGCCGTTCGCCGTACGGGCGTCGATGACGATTCCGCTGGTCTTCAAACCGTTGGCCAGGGACAGTGTGGTGCTGTTCGACGGCGGACTCTACGACAACTACCCGTGGCAGCCGATCGACACGACTTTCCATCCGGACATCCTGATCGGAGGAATCTGTGCCGCCAACTACGAAAACCCCTCGCCCGACAACATCGTCCAGCAGGTCAGCGTGATGGCCACCAGCAACACCGACTATACGCTGCCCGACAGCCTCGACATCGAGATCCGCCGCCGATTCCAGGAGGTCGGCGTGCTGGACTACAACAAAGCCAGCTACATCATCGCGCGGGGCTATGAAGATGCCATGCGCCAGATGCCCCTGATCCTCGAACGGATCGCCCGACGGGTGCCGGACCGCGAGATAGCCGCGAAACGAGCCGCCTTCCGGAGCCGGATCCAACCGCTGCTTTTCGAGGGGATCGACATCGAGGGACTCAACCCCAAACAGACCGAATACGTCTACCGACAACTGGGCCTCAAACCCCGCCAGCTCTTCGACATCGGGTACTTCACCCGGAAATACATGCAGGTGCTGGCCGGCGGGGTCTTCTCGGGCGAGTTTCCGGAGGCCGTCTACAACCCGGAGACCGGTTTTTCGCGCCTTAAACTCACGCTCCGGACCCAAGGCAGCATGCGTTTTTCGCTCGGCGGCAACATCTCCTCCACGGCCTTGAACATGGGTTATGCGGCGTTCAGCTACCGCACCGTGGGACACAACGTCTCGACCTACTCCCTGCAAGGTTTTTTCGGCACGTTCTACAACTCGGTCAAAGCCGGCGGACGACACGACATCTACACCAAATTCCCGTTCTACATCGACTATAACTACACGTACGACAACTACGACTACGGCGCCAACCACATGAACCGCTACTACGGCAGCCGGTCGTGGCGCTACCGGACCCGGAACGAAAACACGCTCAGTACGTCGATCGCGATTCCGGTGCTGGAGAACGCGGCATTTCGCGGCCGGCTGACGCTGGGCGCCTCCGACGAATACTACTTCCGGGACGAGTTCACCAATGTCGACAAGCCGGACGAGAGTCGTTTCGCCTATGCCAACCTCACGCTCGAGGTCCAGAAACAGTCGCTCAACTACCCGCTCTACCCGAACCGCGGGACGGAGCACATCCTGCAAGTGAAATTCACGGAGGGGCTCGAAGGCTATCGGCCGGGGACACTGGCGGGCGGTTCGGAGGCCTTCTCGCGCCGCAACCGGAACTGGTTCGAGGTTCGCTACCGTTACGAGCGCTACTTCCCGACCTCCAAATGGTTCACGTTCGGACTGCTGGGCGAGGCCACGGTCTCGAACCACCCGGATTTCGACAACCCGCTCGTCACGGCCATGTCGCTGCCGGCCTTCCAGCCGATCCCGCTCATGCGGACGATGTTCATGCCGGAGTTTCGGTCGCGGTCCTACGCGGGGGTGGGGGTGATTCCGGTCTTCCATCTCGTCAACAACCTCTACCTCAAGTCCTACGCCTATGCCTTCGTGCCGCAGGAGGTGGCCTACGACCACGGATGGACGGGAGACATCTGGAACCGGCTGAGGCGACAGACCCGCTTCGTTTTCGGCGGATCGCTGGTCTACCAGACCTTCATCGGACCGGCTTCGCTGACGTTCAACAAATACAGCACCCACGGTTCGGACTGGCAACTGGTATTCAACTTCGGCTACACACTCTTCTCGTCGCGGCGGTTTTAGGGTTTTGGGGCGGGTTTCGCGGGATTTCTCCGCCGGAGGCCCCGTTGCGTCTTTTTGCTTGTTTTTTCGGCCTTAGCAGGCGACCCGCGCGGCCTGGGATGGTTTTCTCGCCCGAATGGCCCGTACCGGGGCCGGGAGGCACCGCCCCCGCGGCGGACGCGTTCGCGTCACGGCGCGGGCCTTTATTAGGGTAGACACAGCCCGGTTCGCGTGCCGAACGGCACCCCGCGCGCCACGCCTTAGGAGCGATTCAACTATTTCGCTGATCGCAAAATAGAATGAATCGCCAAGGCGCGCGGCCAAAGACTGTTGGGCGGAGCTATTTTCTCAGGCCGGGCGCCCGAAAATTGGTCGGTCAGTTGGGAAACTGCACTCCTGCGGAGTGCGCGAGCCGCCGCCACCCTGGGCGGGGCTCGTTGCGTTCCCCGCTGGCGTCGGCCCGCGAAATACGACATGCGGAGGGAGATCTCTGCCGAGCTTTGGGCAGAGAATTTTGCAGAGCCCGTCGCGATTCGCAGAATCGCCGAGGCCGAACTTTCTCTGTTGATGGTTCGTAAGCGGGCGGTAAGCTGAATAACTGCGACCCGTAGGGTCGCTCGGGTCGAAGCCTCCCCGCGCGGGAGGCCCGGTGCCGCTCGGCACTCGAAGGTTGGGTTTTTCTCGGCAAAGCCCGCAGGCGGCGGCCCGCCTTTTCTCGCCCGACAGGATCGGTTGGAGTGCCGCGCGGCACCGCGCACAAAAAAGTACCCGGGACACGTTCGTGATAAAAATTTTCGTAGATAAAGAAAAAAGATTATCTTTGCACCGGCAATGGGTCGAAAGACCGGTTGTACAGACGGCTCCGTAGTTCAATGGATAGAATTTCAGATTCCGGTTCTGACGATATGGGTTCGAATCCCGTCGGGGTCACACAGAAGATTGAACGTCCTGCTTCTCAAAATTTTATGACGAGAAGCAGGACGTTTCTTTTTGGGGCGCGGCGGGGGCGTACGCAAACGACCGTTAACAACGCCCCCGCAACACACAACGTAAAAAACCAGGAATGTTTCGGATTTTCGGAGTGATGTGCCTCGGCGCAGCCATCGGGTGGCTGACCCGCCGAGCGGCGGCGCCCAGACGAACCGCAGGACGGGTCATCACGGCAGCCATCCTGCTGCTGATGCTCTTTCTCGGCGCCGAAGTCGGCGGCAATCCGCTTGTGCTCGGACATTTCGGGTCGATCGGAGTCGTCGCCCTGCTGCTCGGCACCGGGAGTGTCGCAGGAGTGCTCTGCGCGGCGAACCTCGTGTGGCGGTACAGCTTCCGGAGCGTGGCGCCGCAGGCGAAGACTGACACACGAAACGACTCCGAAAACGGAGGAAACGGGAGCGGCAGTCGATTCAGCCTGGTGATCGTCGGAACGTTTGCCGGAGGAATCGCGCTCGGCATCTGGACACCGGCCGCCCGGTGGATCGGCGAGGGAGCGTGGGCTTTGGGAGCGTTGTACCTCCTCATGCTGGCTGTCGGAATCACCCTCGGCAGCGATGCGGCCACCCTGCGCAGCCTCGTGAAACAGCCCAAACGGACCTTATTGGTGCCGGTGGCAACGATTCTCGGCTCGTGGGCAGGTGCTTCGGCGGCGTGGGCGGTACTGCGAATCGTCGGCGCCGGAGGAGACAGCAACCTCGCCGAAGGGTTGCGGTGGGTCGACGCCATGGCCGTGGGATCCGGGCAAGGATACTACTCGCTCTCGGGCGTCCTGCTGGGCGAGCTGCGAGGGCCCGCTATCGGAACCATCGCCCTGCTGGCCAATATCTTACGCGAACTGCTCACCGTCGTCGGAGCCGGATGGATGGCTCGTCGATTCTCGCCGCTGGGACCGATCTGCTCGGCCGGAGCAACGGCCGTAGACGTCTCACTGCCCGCCATCCTCCGACACTGCGGACCTCAATACCTGGCCGTGGCACTCTTACAAGGTGTGGTCGCAGACCTCTCCGTACCACTCCTCCTACCACTCCTCGCCCAAATGGCTACATAATTATCCATACGATTTTATTATATGTCCAGTCTTTGGCTACGAGCAGGAACTGCCGCTTTTTACCTTCGATTTCTTCGCATTGCCTCGGCAAAATCCGCAAACGGTCTTTGTGCCGCCTGGGACTGCCGCTTTTTGTAAAAAGCGGCACCAAAAACTTTTGAGATAGCATACGCTACGCCTTAGGCTCCGCAGTCCTTAGGATTATGGGTGGGGTTCTTTTGGGCGCGCTTCATGCGAGCTAAAACTTAGGCGCGCCCAAAAAGAATCCCCACCCAAAGCACGAGGCAGACACGGCCAAAGCATCCCAGCGGGATGCGTTCTAAAGTTTTTTTGGTTCTTTTTGTTCACAAAAAGAACAGTTCCATACAGTAGCCAAACACAGTTCGCCAATTGCTGAAAGCAAAACGAGGGAAGCGAAGTTAGAAAGAACAGTACCCTCCCGTCGCTAAAAACTGTACATAACAATAAATCGTACGGAAATACGCTATCTTTGGAGGTATGAATATTATCGACATATTGGTATGCCTGGTGCTGGTGTTGTGTGTGTGGAGCGGCTGGAAGAACGGGATTCTCGTACAGTTGAGCGGGATTGTCGGCATCATTGTCGGCACGTGGGCCGCTTACCGGTTTTCGCACCTGGTGGGTGAGTGGCTCGACCTGGAGGAGCTGCCGGCCGAGGTGCTCTTCGTTTTGGTGGTGGCCGGGGTGTTGATTTGCGTGATTCTGCTGTGCCACCTGGTGACACGGCTTTTGAAGGCCGGCGGACTCGCCGGGCCGTTGCGGATGCTGGGTGCGGCGGTGGCGGTGGCCAAAGGGCTTCTGCTGTTGGGACTGGCGTTGGTGGCGATCGAGGCGACTCTGCCGTGGTTCTCCGCAAAAAACAGAGCCTCGCTCAGCCGCACGCTGAACGAGGCTCATAGTTACCGTTTGATAAAAAGCATCGGAAGTTACGTCTTTCCGTACATCGTCAGCGGCGTTCGCGCCGCCGTCGATCTCTACCCGACCACCGAGCCGACCGGCGATTCGGTTTCATCGTCGGCGACAGGCGCCACGACCGACAAAGCCCCCGTGGGCGACTCGGCCATGAGGATCATCCCCTGAGACTCGATGCCGCGGAGCGTCCGCGGCGCGAGGTTCACCAGCACCAGGACCCGTTTTCCGACCATCTCTTCGGCCGAAAAGTGTTCGGCGATCCCCGAAACGATCGTCCGCGTATCCAATCCCGTATCCACCGTCAGTTTCAGCAGTTTTTTGGTCTTCGGCACCGGCTCCGCAGCAATGACCTTCGAGACGCGGATGTCCATCCGGGCAAACTCCTCGAACTGCACCACCTCCTCCTTCGCCGGAGCGGCCTTGGCATTGGCCGCCGCATTCGCCGCCTTGGTCGCCTCCAGCTTGGCGAGCTGCGCCTCGACCACCGAGTCCTCGATCTTCTCGAACAGCAACTCGGCCTCGCCCAACTCATGCCCCGCCTCGAGCAAAGTCTGCGCACCGATGTTGTCCCACGTCAAAGCCGCCTGAGGCAGGCGCAACATCCCGCGCAACTTCACCGCCGTGAACGGCAGGAACGGTTCGGCCGCAATGGCCAGCGAGGCCGTAATCTGCAACGCCACGTTCAGGATCGTCGCCACCCGCGCCGGATCGCTCTTCACCACCTTCCACGGCTCGGTGTCGGCCAAATACTTGTTCCCCAGCCGCGCCAGGTTCATCATCTCCTTGAGCGCCTCCCGGAAGCGGTAGTTCTCGATGTTCTGTTCGATGGCCGCACGAATCCGCGGCATTTCGTCGATCGTCTCGCGGTCGTAGTCCGTCAACCCCGCCGCCGCATCCACCGCCGGCACCCGCCCCCCGAAGTACTTGTGGGTCAACACCAGCGCCCGGTTGACGAAATTCCCGAAGATCGCCACCAGCTCATTATTATTCCGCGCCTGGAAATCCCGCCACGTAAAATCGTTATCCTTGGTCTCCGGCGCATTGGCACACAGCACGTACCGCAACACATCCTCCTTCCCCGGAAACTCGTCCAGGTACTCGTGCAGCCACACCGCCCAATTCCGCGACGTAGAGATCTTGTCGTTCTCGAGGTTCAGGAACTCGTTGGCCGGCACATTCTCCGGCAGAATGAATCCCCCGTGCGCCCGGAGCATCGACGGAAAGACGATGCAGTGAAAAACGATATTATCTTTCCCGATAAAATGGACGAGTTTCGTTTCCTCGTCCTGCCAATAAGGCTTCCACCCCTCGGCATCGCCGCGCTGCGCAAAGAGGTCTTTGGTCGCCGAGATATAACCGATCGGCGCATCGAACCACACATACAGCACCTTCCCTTCCGCCCCCTCGACAGGCACGGGAATCCCCCAGTCCAAATCCCGGCTCACCGCCCTGGGCAACAATCCCCCGTCCAGCCAGCTCTTGCACTGCCCGTAGACGTTCGATTTCCACACCTCATGCTCTCCGCCGTTCTCCGCCCCGTGCTCCCGCAGGATCCACTCCCGCAGGAACGCTTCATACCGGTCCAACGGCAGAAACCAATGCTTGGTCTCCCGCAACACCGGCGTCGCCCCCGTAATAGCCGACTTCGGATCCACCAGCTCGGTCGGCGACAAGGTCGACCCGCACTTCTCGCACTGGTCCCCATACGCCCCCTCGCTGCCGCACCGCGGACAAGTGCCCGTGATATACCGGTCGGCCAAGAACTGCTGTGCCTCCGGATCATAATACTGCTCGGTGGTCTGCTCGATGAAATCCCCCTGTTCGTACAGCTTCCGGAAAAATTCCGACGCGGTCCGCGCATGAGTCTCGCTGGATGTCCTGGAGTAGATATCGAAGCTGATCCCGAACCGCTCGAAGGCATCCTTGATAATCCCGTGATACCGATCCACCACCTCCTGAGGCGTCACCCCCTCTTTCTTGGCCTTGATCGTAATGGGCACTCCGTGTTCGTCCGACCCGCAGATCGACACCACCTCCTTGCCCCGTCCCCGCAAATACCGCGCATAAATATCCGACGGCACGTAAACCCCCGCCAGGTGACCGATATGCACCGGTCCGTTAGCATACGGCAGTGCGGAGGTAATCAAATATCGTTTCGGTTGTTTCATCGCTCTTTCTCTGATTTTTCGTCGGTCACCCCTTGCTCGCGGAGCAACCACGCACAAATATACACGTTTTTCCCATATTTTCCGGGCGAAGGGCGGCGTCTACGACCCCGGGCCTCCGCCTTGGACAGTTCCGGTGAGTTGGGGCGGGTTGGCTTCAGCGGTTATGGCTGGTCGTCGACCGGGGCAGGCACTAATGCCGCTACTTGGGCTTCAACTACGGCTTTCTCGCCCGAATGGACAGCAAAACGCCCGGTGGGCGCGGTTTTCAGTTGCGCTGACTCCAGGAAGAGGGAGAGGGGACCGCTGGGCCCCGGGACGAAGCCTCCCGGTCCCCCGTCGGGCCCCAACCCTCTCGGGGAGAATCAATCTCTTTCCTCTCCCCCGCTCGAGCCGCGGG
>CAJTNK010000015.1:3190-8419 GCA_910577885.1 uncultured Rikenella sp. | reverse complement strand
CAACTTCGTTGCTGCTCCGCCGGCTACGGGGCCGTCTCCGAAAAAGAACCTCGCCCCACGGTCTCTGGCCGCGCGCCTGGGAAATTCTTCCGTTTCAACTCATCGTTGAAACGGAGTATTTCCCCTTTAAGGCGGGGCGCGCGGGGTTTATTTCGGTCGCCCGCGGGGATTTTATCTCGATTGTGCTCTCGCACAACCGTTGAAATCCCTCTTTAGGCGGGCGGGGTGCCGATCGGCACTCGAAGGCTGGAGTTGGCTCGGCAACAAACTACGACTGCCCTACGCGGGCGGCGGTCCTTACGCCGGACGGGCGCGCCCATAGGGCGTCTTACTGGCCATCCGGGCGAGAAAAACGGGCAGAGACAACCCCGGCAAAACACCCAACGGGTGCGAGCGGCACCGGGCGAGCCCCCCCGAACCCGACAAGCCCCAATAAAAAAGGCTGCCGACCCGAAAGACGACAGCCCATAGCACCTACCCCCACAAAAACCGCTACGGCACATAGACCTCCAACACCTTACCCCGCCCCCGAAGCGTGATTTCATTCATCTCGGCCGGAATCAACACCGTCTCTCCGCGCTTGAGCGTCTCCGTCCCCCCGTCATAGACCATCTCCAGCTCCCCATCCAGGCAGATGTAAATCACAAACGAGTCCAACGGCGCATAGTCCCGCACCGCCTCACCCGCCACGACCAGCGAATTGGTCTGGAAATAAGGACACTTTTCGAGCGTCACCGGCGCATTCGCCTTCGGAGCCGCCACCGTCTTATAGTCCGTTTTTGCCTTGTACTCGATCGCATCCAAGGCCAATTCGGTGTGCAACTCCCGCCCTTTGCCCGTCTTCGGATCGACCCGGTTCCAGTCGAAAACCCGGTACGTGATATCCGAGGTCTGCTGAATCTCGGCGATCAACAACCCCTTTCCGATGGCATGAATCGTACCGGCCGGGATGAAATACGAGTCTCCGTCCTCCACCCGATAAGCGTTCAAGAGCTCCGCCAGCCGCCCCGTCTCGAGATACTCCAGGTACTTGGTCCGGTCGACCGGCTGGTTGAATCCCAGGTACAACTGCGCCCCCGGCTCATGCCCCACCACGTACCACATCTCGGTCTTGCCGAACGACCGGTGGCGTTCGGCCGCCAACGCATCGTCCGGATGGACCTGAATCGAGAGGTTGTCGTCGGCATCGATCAGTTTAATCAGCAGCGGAAACTCCTCGCCGTACCGTTCGAACACCTTCTCCCCCACCAAATCCCCCATATAGATCTCGATGAGCTCCTGCAGCGAGTTGCCGCGAAGCTGCCCGTTGGCCACCACCGAGACATCGCCCTCCACCCCGGAGAGTTCCCAGCTTTCGCCGATCTTGTCACCCTCCCCACCGGGCAGTTTTTTCCCGAATTCGGTCTCGATTTTCCGACCGCCCCAGATACGTTCCTTGTAGATGGGGTTAAATTTCAATGGGTAAAGCATCATTTTCGTCTATCTGTATGTGTGGTTGAACCCTGAATAATCGACCGAATCACCTGACTTTCAACTTCTTTCCGAGCGGCAGAGTCGCTTCGCGATCCAAGTTGTTGAGCGCGCAAAGGTTGGCGATCGTGGTCCCGAACCGCCGCGCAATCCCCCAAAGCGTGTCCCCCGACCGCACCGTATAGACCGAACTCCCCGCCCCCCCAGCGGACTTCGTCGCCGAGCCGCTCCGCGAAGAAGAAGAAGAAGAAGAAGAAGAAGAAGCCACCGACACCGCCGCCGCATCCTCCGTATCCATCCCCGGCGAAGGAGCCAAGCCGCTGGCCCGGTTCATGGCCAGAATACGGCCGTTCGCCTGGCGCGTCACCGCCAACACCCCCGACCTGAGCGTCATGTTGTGGTAATCCAGGATCAACGCCGGATTGATATGCTGTCCCTGTACCCGGACCTCGAAATGGCAGTGCTCGGTCGTCGCCCGTCCCGTCCGCCCCATCAGCCCGATCGGATCCCCGGCCCGAACCTTGTCGCCCACCCGCACCAGATTCGTCGTATTGTGCCCGTACAAGGTCTCCAGCCCGTTTTTGTGCCGAATCACGACACAATTCCCGTAGCCGCTGTAAAATTTCGACATCCGCACCGTCCCCGCAAAAGCCGCCCGCACCGTATCGTTCTTCGCCCCTTTGATGTCGACCCCCGTGTGGATGCTCCGCCCGCGAGGCCCGTAGCCCGACAGGAAACGTCCCCGGAACGGATAGCAGAAGCGCTGTTCATGGAGCACCACCACAAAACGATTGTTCCCCTCTCCGAACGGATCGTAGTACGAGAATTTGACATGCTCCGTTTCGAGCGGTTTGAAAGAGTGGGTCGGTGGCGCCACCGCCGCCGCACTCCCCGCCGCCTCAGGCATCACGACTGTTTTCTCTTCGGCCGGTGTTTCGATGAACTCCGGCACCGGTTTGGTAGTCGCACTGGCACGCTGGGACAACGTCGAGAGTCCGGGCAGGAAATCCTCGACCGACGCCCCTTCGCCGGCCGCCGCCTGGAGCTTCCGTTGCAACTCGGCCACCGACACCACCCGCGTCGGCGACTCGACCACCACCGCAGCCGCTTCACCATCCGGCTCGACCGACGACGACGCCTCCTCCGACCGGACCTCCGCCGCTGCCTCCTCACCGGCCTGCACCGAAGCGGTAAACGCCCGGTTCGACGCTTTGATGGCCGCCACCTGCCGCGCCTCGGCCGCTGCGATCATCGCCAACTGACGCTCCCGTTTTTGCTGTTCCGCCTGAGCCCGCCGAGCCGACTGTTCCGCTTGCCGTGCTTCGGTCTCGGCCGCCCGCCGCTCCGCCACCAACCGTCGCGACTCGGCCTTACGCTGCCTGTCGGCCTCCCGCTGATCCTGACGGGTCGGCGCGGCCACCACCGCAGACACCCGCGTCGAAGCGACTCTCGCATCCGCATACGTCTTCCGCCCCGTTGTGTAAGTCACACGGGAGGTCGGTTGAACGGTCGACTGGGCAGCCGGTTTTGCAGCCGCTTTAGTCGTCGCAGTCGACACCACAGGCTTAGCAACCGGTTCGGTGCCAGTCGATGTCGCCGATTTGGAAACTTGAGAAGTCGCTTTTCCAGCCGACTTGGAGGTGAACCAAGCCCATATCCCCGGCTTGGCAGCAGACTTGACTACCGGTTTATCCGTCGATGCAGCCGTTTTCTTCGGAGTCGGCTTGGCTGTTGCTGCCGCCGGTTTTGCAGCCGGCTTGGAGGCAGTCGACGACACCGGTTTTCTGCCCGTATCGGAGGTCGACTTGGAGGTCGACGATACCGATCTGGAAGTCGATGATACAGGTTGTTTGGCAGTCGACACCGCCGATCGCGACGAGGTCGAAGCCACCACCGTTCGTTGCTGCTGCACCGGCTGCTGCACCGGCTGCGGCTGCGGTTGCGGCTGTGCCGGAGGCGCCGGCGCCTCCACCGACCGCACCGGTTTCACCTGCTCCTCCGTCACGAAGCGCATATTCCGGAACCCGGCCGCCGCCCGGTCGTCCGTCACCTTCGGAATCCCCGTCACCCGTTCGCCCGCACCGCCACGAGCCTCCCCGCTATCCTCCGTGGCATACCCCACCGGAGCGATCACCTGCGACCGACGACGCTCCACCCGATCCCCCGCCCAACCCGACGACTCGCCGTAACGCGTCGTCTCCTTCCGCGGCACCGGCGTCCGACTCCCCGAAAGCGACCGGTCGGCCGTCGCCAGCTGCTCGCTGCGCACGACGGTCGACTGCGAATAGTTCGAAAAAGAGCGCGTCAACAGCCCCTCGGTCCCCACCGAAGCCAACCGAGGCGCACAACCCGTCATCCCGAAACCCACCGCCCCGGCTACACCGAGCACCGCGACGGCCGCTTTTTGAATCCTGATCGAAACTCTTTTCACACGACAAAGATAGTAAAAAGCCGAAATTCAGCACATCGGTCGACCCCCGAACACGATTTTCCCGCCGCCCCCAACAAAACCGAAACCGGACAACCGACCGACCGCAAACTGACGATTATAACGCCGAAAATCACTACCTTTGCACCCTACCATTCACATCACACACAACTCATGAGCGAAAGAATCAAATGCCTGATCGTCGGCAGCGGACCGGCAGGCTATACGGCCGCCATCTACGCGGCACGAGCCAATCTGCAACCGGTGGTCTACGAAGGCATCGAACCGGGCGGACAGCTGACCACAACGACCGAAATCGAAAACTTCCCGGGCTATCCGGAAGGCATCTCCGGCACAGTCCTGATGGAAGACCTCAAGAAACAGGCCCAACGGTTCGGCACCGACGTTCGTTTCGGCGTCATCACGCGGCTCGACCTGAGCCGACGCCCCTTCGCGGTCGAAGTCGACGGCAATCCGGAGACCATCCAGGCCGACGCGATCATCATCGCCACCGGAGCATCGGCCAAATACCTCGGACTGCCCTCCGAACAACGGTTCCGCGGCATGGGGGTATCGGCCTGCGCCACCTGCGACGGCTTTTTCTACCGCAAGAAAGACGTAGCCGTGATCGGCGGCGGAGACACGGCCTGCGAAGAGGCCACCTACCTGGCCTCGATCTGCCGACAGGTCTACCTCGTAGTGCGCAAAAACTACCTCCGCGCCTCGAAAGCCATGCAAGAACGGGTCTTCGCAACGCCCAACATCGAAGTGATCTTCGAACACAACACCCAAGAGGTCCTGGGCGACGACAACGGCGTCACCGGCATGCTGCTCCGCTCCACCTCGGGCGATGAACGGCAACTCGCCGTCGACGGCGTCTTCCTCGCCATCGGACACCACCCAAACACCGAACTCGTCCAAGGGCAAATCAACCTCGACGAACAAGGGTACATCGTCACACACCACGGACAAACCAACATTCCGGGGGTCTTCGCCGCCGGCGACGTCCAAGACCCGCACTACCGACAAGCCATCACAGCTGCCGGATCGGGATGTATCGCAGCTCTCGAATGCGAACGATTCCTCGCCGCTAACCCTTTATAAGGTAAATTTTTAATCCGACCTAATTGCTTGGCAATCGGTCTTTGTGCCGCCTGGGACTGCCGCTTTTTGACTTCGTCTTCCTCGCGCTACCTCGGCAAAGCCCGCAAGCGGTCTCTGCCCTCGGTACGCTGCTCGGTTGAAAAAAGCGGCACCAAAAACTTTTGAGACAGCATACGCTACGCCTTAGGCTCCGCAATCCTCAGGTTGTGGGTGGGGCGTTCGGCGAG
>CAJTNK010000015.1:0-3103 GCA_910577885.1 uncultured Rikenella sp. | reverse complement strand
ATGCGCTCGGAAGTCTTTTTGGTTCTTTTTGTTCACAAAAAGAACAGTACCCTCCTGTCGCTAATGAACGAATTACCAAGAAAACAGGACGATAAGAAAATCACAAATAGATTATGGAGAAGAAACAGATATGGGAGCAGTTCAGGACCGAGGATTGGTTGGCCGTCGGTTTCGGGCTGTTGATCGTCGTGCTGGCGATCGTCCTGCCGGAGGCGTGGATGCCGACGATGCCCAAGGCGCTTGACACGGTGGGCAGTTGGCGGAACGTGGGAATTCTGGTGGCAGGGTTGTTCGGAATCGTTTGGGTGGCTTGCCGGGTGCTGGGACGGCCGACGCGCGGGATTTTGCCCTCGTTGGTCGTGATTTTCGGGGTGGCTTTGGGGGCGCAGTACATCGCCTCGCTGCCGGCCGTGAAGGAGACCACCGGGCTAGAGAGCGTCTTTTTCGCCGTAGCGCTGGGTCTGCTCGTCAGCAACACCGTCGGGGTACCGCTGTGGATGAAACCGGCGTTGCAGAGTGAATTTTACGTCAAAATCGGGCTGGTGTTGCTCGGGACCACGGTGATCTTCGGCGAAATCATGCAGGCCGGGGCACTCGGCCTGATTCAGGCACTGGTGGTGGTCTGCTGCGTGTGGAACTTCGGCTACTGGATCGCCCGGAAACTCGGCGTGGACCGCGAAATGTCGACCATGCTGGCCAGCGCCGTGTCGATCTGCGGCGTGTCGGCCGCCATCGCCACCTGCGGCGCCATCAAGGGGGACAACAAAAAACTGTCGTACGTCATCTCGCTGGTGCTGGTGGTGGCGATTCCGATGATGTACGGAATGCCTTACCTGGCGCAGTGGCTGGGCCTTTCGCCGGAGGTGGCGGGGGCTTGGATGGGCGGCACGATCGACACCACCGGAGCGGTGGTCGCTTCGGGGGCGGTGCTCGGCGAAACGGCCGAAAAGTACAGCGTGATCGTGAAATTCTCGCAGAACGTGCTCCTGGGGCTGGCCGCTTTCGCCATCTCGATCTATTGGTCGTACAAAGGTAAGGACCATCGCGAAAAACCGACTCCCGGGGTGCTGTGGGAACGTTTTCCGAAGTTTGTACTGGGTTTCGTGGCGGCGTCTCTGATCTTCAGTTTCGTCCTGCCGTTCGACACGGCCAAGGCGGTCGGCGGGGTGACCAAGAACCTGCAGAACGCCTTTTTCTCGATCGCCTTCGTCTGCATCGGACTGGAGACCCGCTTCAAAGACATCTTCAACCGGAGCTTCAAAAAACCGTTCTGGGGATTCCTCATCGCCCAAGGGTTCAACATCGTCCTGACACTGATTGTTGCCTGGCTGCTCTTCGCCCATGTGAGCGATTAGAGCTCGGGATATCCCCAAAAAAAGCGCGCGCCGCTCTTCGATCTTGAACTGAAAAGATCGAAGAGCGGCGCGCTTCTATTCAGAAAAACAGCCCCGCCTTATTTCGCCTCCAAACCAGGCACGACGACCGGCAGACTATTCCGAATGCACTCGATATCGAGCGGAAAATCGGGTCCCTTCTCGCCGTCGATATCCGAAGTCGGCTGGTCGTTTTCGATGTGCAACTTCCGGGTCTGAAAGTACACGATGTCGTTCGGATAAGTCGCCACCTTCTTCCGCATCAGGAAGTAAAAGACGTTCTTGATACTCTCCACAATGTTCTCGCCCCGGATAATCAGGACGTCCAGGAGCCCGTCCTCCGCACTGGAGTGCTTGGCCAGCCTCAGACTTCCGGCCGTGCGACCGTTGAAGACCAACAGCAGCAGGCAACTCCCGCGGAACGAGATTTCGTCGGCCGTGACCTCGATATTCATCTTCCGGAACGACGGCAGCTCGCCGATGCTGCTAAAGTAGTAGGCCAACTTCCCGAACGTGTTTTTCATCACGGTCGGCGTCCGTTGCGACACCTCGGTAAAGAGGCCGCAGCTGAGCACATTGATAAAATATCGGTCCCCGATCCGTCCGAGGTCCAGCCTCCGCACCTCTCCGCCCAAAATCGCCCGACAAGCGGCAGGAAGGTTATCGGGCATCCCGATCAAGTGGGCAAAATCATTGGCCGTCCCCATCGGCAAGATCGCAATAGGCACCTCCACCACTCTGTGTTTGAGGTAGTTGACCAGCCGATTCACCGTCCCGTCGCCGCCGGCCACCAAGAGATGTTCGGGCTTCAACTCCTCGACCAACCTCGCCAAACCGCTCAACCCATTCTCACGGGTGATCCGGAACAGCGTCAGCACATACCCGGCCTGCTGATAATACCGCGCAATGCTATCCAGCTGCGCCACGGCCTGTGCCTCGCCCGACACGGGATTATAGAGGAATATAACTGTCTTCATCATCTTTTTCTTCCGGTTGGTTGACGAAATCCCGTCGACAGCGACGAAAAACTGCCACTAAAACCGCAAAAATCGGGCCACAATCCCCCCACACACAACACTATCAACGCTTCATCGCCCGATCCATATCCCGCTTGGCATCCTTCTCCTTGAGATTCTCCCGTTTGTCATACTTCTTCCGTCCGCGCGCCAAACCGATCACCAGTTTGGCCAGTCCCCGGTCGTTGATGAAGAGCCGCAGCCCAACCACCGTCAGCCCCTTGTCCTGCAACGAACGCTCGATCTTGTTGATCTCCCGGCGGTTGAGCAACAACTTCCGATCCCGCATCGGCTGGTGGTTGTTGTAGGTCCCCCAATGGTACTCGGCAATGTTCATCCCGTGCACCAACAGCTCGCCCCGATGCAGGAAACAGTAACAATCCACCAAACTCGCCTTCCCCATCCGCACCGATTTGATCTCGGTGCCGGTCAACACGATACCGGCCACCCACTCTTCGAGAATCTCGTAATCGAACGTGGCTCGCTTATTCTTTATCGATATTTTATTCTGTTCTGCCATAATATCTCCCCCACAAAGATAACGATAATACCGTACCTTTTTATATAGCCCCTTTTTTAGCTACGGGCAGCAACCGTTCTTTTTAACTGCGTTTCTCTCGTTTTGCTTTCGGCAATTTGCAAACCGTGTTTGGTGAACCGGATAGAACTGTTCTTTTTGTGAACAAAAAGAACCAAAAAAACTTTCGGGAATGC
>CAJTNK010000014.1:26795-30641 GCA_910577885.1 uncultured Rikenella sp. | reverse complement strand
TCGGCCTGGGGTAGAGGCTGCCCGGTTCGAGTGCCGAGCGGCACCGTGCCCGAGGCCGAACTTTCTCTGTCGGTGATTCGTAATCGTCTCGATTTTTCTCTTTCTAATCCTGGAGGCAACGCAACTGAAGGCCGTACGCACGGTAGTTGCTGCGCTGCGGATAGACCCCATCGTAGTTGAAGTCCAAGTAGTGGGCATTGCCACTCTCCGCCGGAATCGTCGACGACCAGCTGTACCCGTAGTTGCCGACGTCACGCAAGCCACCGAAACCGCGGGCACTCATAGCGTCGCGGTAGCCCGGGGCCGGTGCTGCTCTCTCTTCCTGGAGGCAACGCAACTGAAAACCGTACGCACGGCTATTGTTGCCCTGCGGGCCGATCCCTCCGTAGCTGAAGCCCAAGTAGTGAGCATTGGGGCCCCTAACCGTTGATGCCCAGTTGAATCCACTGAGGCCGATTTCACGCAGTGCACCATAGCCCTTGTTGTTGCCGGCGTCGCGGAAGCCCGGGGCCGGGTTTCTGGCCGCCAGCGGCGGAGAAAGGCAGGGACTTTCTTCGGATGCAGGCCCGGCTTGCGATATTTTGCGTAATTTTGTTTTTCAAAGAGGAAAACGGGGTGCGGGGAGAAGGGGGTCGAACAGACAATCACACATAGAATCGCTTGTTACGATGATTACACATGACACGGAGTTTCGGGTGCCCTACGGGGATGTGGACCGGATGGGCTTTTTTTATCACGCGCACTATGTTGAACTGTTCGACATGGGGCGCACCGAACTGATGCGAAGCATCGGCCTGTCGAACGCCGAGATCGAGGCGGGAGGCGTGATGTTGCCGGTGCTGAAAGTCGAGGTCGATTACAAGAATCCGGCCTATTACGACGATCTGTTGACCGTGCGGACCACCCTGCGTGATATGCCCGGGGTGAAGATCCGGTTCGAGTACGAGGTTTTTCGGCCCGGGGGCGAACGGATCACGACCGGGGCGGTGACGCTGGCTTTCATGCATGCCGATACGAAGACCGCCTGTCGGCCGCCGCGCGAACTGGTCGAAAAACTTGCACCGTTTTTCGCCTGAGGCGGGAGGTTTTCCGCAAAAAATATTACCTTTGCTCAAATTTATAAAAAGGTAGCCGTTATGTCGTTCTTAGATGAAAAAGTCGTCGCCGAGGGGTTGACGTTCGATGATGTCCTTCTGGTTCCGGCGTACTCCGAAGTATTGCCGCGCGAGGTCTCTGTGGCTTCGCGGTTTTCCCGTCATGTGCCGATCAATACGCCGATCGTGTCGGCGGCGATGGATACCGTTACCGAGGCTGAGCTGGCTATCGCCATAGCCCGGCAGGGTGGAATCGGGGTCATTCACAAGAATATGCCCATCGAGGCGCAGGCTCATCAGGTGCGCAAGGTGAAACGGGCGGAGAACGGGATGATCTACGACCCGATCACGATCAAGGCCGACGGAACGGTGGGCGAGGCCAAAGGGCTGATGCACGAAAACAAGATCGGCGGGATTCCGGTGATCGATGACGATAACCGGTTGATCGGGATCGTCACCAACCGGGACTTGCGCTTCCAGACCGATGCCCAGAAGAAGATCAGCGAGGTGATGACCAGCGAAAACCTGGTGACGACTCATAGCTCGGATTTGGCGGAGGCTGCGAAAATCCTGCTCAACAACAAAATCGAAAAGTTGCCGGTGGTGGATGACGCGGGGAAGCTGGTGGGGCTGCTCACGTACAAGGATATCACGAAGGTAAAGGACAATCCGAATGCCGCGAAGGACTCGAAAGGGCGCTTGCGGGTGGCTGCCGGGGTGGGGGTGACCCACGACACGATGGAACGGGTCGAGGCGCTGTATGAGGCGGGGGCGGATGCCATTGTGATCGACACCGCGCACGGACATTCGCGCGGGGTGGTCGAAAAACTCCGCGAGGTCAAGGCCAAGTATCCGGATCTTGATGTGGTGGTGGGTAATGTGGCGACGGCGGCGGCGGCGCGGATGCTGGTCGAGGCGGGGGCCGATGGGGTGAAGGTCGGCATCGGGCCGGGGTCGATTTGTACGACCCGGATCATTGCCGGGGTCGGGGTGCCGCAGCTCAATGCGGTGTACGACGTGGCGTCGGCGTTGAGAGGGACCGGCGTGCCGGTTATTGCGGACGGCGGTATTCGGTACACGGGGGATGTGGTCAAGGCGATTGCGGCGGGGGCGGATTGCGTGATGGCCGGGTCGATGTTCGCCGGGGTCGAAGAGTCGCCGGGAGAGACCATTATTTACAACGGCCGGAAATTCAAAACCTATCGCGGGATGGGGTCGCTCGAAGCGATGCAGAAGGGATCCAAGGACCGCTACTTCCAGGATGCGGAGGACGATGTCAAGAAGCTGGTGCCGGAGGGGATCGCTGCGCGGGTGCCGTACAAGGGGCAGCTGGCGGAGGTGATCTATCAGATTATCGGCGGTTTGCGGGCCGGGATGGGCTATTGCGGGGCCCGGGATATCGAGGCTTTGAAGGGGGCTAAGTTTGTGCGGATCACGGCTTCGGGGATGCAGGAGAGCCATCCGCACGATGTTACGATTACGCGTGAGGCACCGAACTACAGTCGGCAGGACTAGGGGGCTTGACGGTGGGGTACTTTCAACGAGGCGTTCTCTCTGCAAAACGAGGGAACGCCTCGTTTTTTGTCTTTCAGCCTGCACGGACGGCAGCTGTTTTCTCTTCCGACAGGCCAATGCCGGGTGCCGGAAGTCACCCTTGCGGGACCTCCGGGAAGAGGAAAAAAAACACACGCTGACGGAAACACCGCCGAAAAAATTGCGTATATTTGTTCAAACGCTTCGAGCCTGTCGGAGCGATGTTAACCTTATGAAAGAAGAGATATAGGATGAAAAAGAGAACTCTTTGCCTGTTGGCAGCTTCGTTGTTGAGCGTACTGGCCTCGCGCGCCGGGGCGCAGGAAGTTTCCGATACGACCGCTACACCGACGCCGCAGGATTCGACCGTGATAAAAATTGTCCGGATCTTCTCCGGCGATTCCGATCGGGCGACCTGGAACTTCAGTGGCACGGACGACGGACGCAACAGCGACGGTCGTTTCGGCAGGGTGCCGAAACGGTGGAAATGGCATGGCGGACATTGGGCCGGGGTGGGGATCTACTACAACGGGCTGGTGCAAAACCTCGGACGGCTGCGGGTGCCGAGCGGAGCGGAGTATCTGCGGCAGACGCCGGCGTCAATAGGGGTGAATGTCAACCTCGTCGACCTGACGTTGGTCTCCAATCGCCACTTCGGGCTTATCACCGGTTTGGGACTGGAGATGAACAACTTCCGGTTCGACCGGAACGTCACTTTGATGCGGGATGAAAACGGTTTTATCGTGCCGGACTACCGGTTCGAAGAGGCCGGTATCGAACTCTCGAAATCGAAATTGACTACCCTGTATCTGAATGTCCCGCTGTTGGTCGAGTTCCAGTTCGGACGCGCCAAAGGGGGGAAGAAGTGTCCGGGCTTCGTCAACTTCGGCTTGGTGGGAGGCGTGCGGCTTCAGGGGCATACGAAGGTGAAATATCGCGACGAGGAGGGGGGGATGTGCACCGTCAAGGAACATAACGGACTGAATCTGCGTAATTTCCATGGCGGGGTGGAATGCAATGTCGGTTATCGGTGGGTAGCGCTCTCGGCGCGGTACTATCCGCAGAGTATTTTCACGAAAGACGGCGGGCCGAAGGCTCAACAGGTCAATATCGGCCTTTCGCTGATGTTCTAACAGCGGGGCTGGGCGGGCTTTCCTGTCCAACGCTGAGGCGGGATTGCAAAGAAAGTGGCAGGGCGTTTCTCTAAGTAAAGAGAAAC
>CAJTNK010000014.1:0-26785 GCA_910577885.1 uncultured Rikenella sp. | reverse complement strand
CATGAAATGCAATGATTATTAATATTATAAATATGGTGGAAAATTTTGACAATCATAAAAAAGTAGATGAACAAAATCGCAAAATCGTTTTACAATTAGAAGCTGCCACTTCTTTATATCAAAGAGCCCCCTCAGAACTCTTGTCGACAATCTTCGCAGAAGTAGTGGCACCGGACCTTTCCGAGCGGCGCCAGCGTGAGTGCCGCCAGCACCGCCGCCCCGATTTTCTTCCACCTCGACGGCCCTTTGAGTCCGAAAACCACCCGTTCCGATCCGCAGAAAGGACATTTCTCGACCGCCGCAACCGCAGTCGCCTCAGAGTCGCCGATCACCTCGAGAGCCGACTCGTAATCCTCGTCGGCCACCGCCACCCGCACCTGCATCTCCTCGATGGTCGAGCTGTAGGGTATCAGATCGTTGGCGTACTCGTTCAACAGACAAGCCCGGATGCCGGCCTGTTCCAGCCGTCCCCGCACCAGCGAGGCTTCGAACGATCCGGCATAAATACCGATTATTTTCATAAGGCGTAGTATTGTTGAAACACCTGCTTCGAAATACATTCGAAAGATAGTGTTTTTTCGGCAAATAATAGACATTCGTGGCCCGAAAATTGATAAAAAACTTTTCTCAAAACAAGAAGAATCGCATGAACGCTACCGCCTCTGCTTACAAACTGTTCGACAACGTCGAACTCAATCGTTTCGAATTTCGTCACGGCACGGACTCGGAGCTGGTCCCCCGGATCGAGTATGTCGTGGCGCCGCACGAGGTAGTTTACCTCACCCACACACGCGTTCCGCCGGAGCTGGAGGGACAGGGTATCGCCTCGGCCATGACGGGTGCCGTGTTCCGGGAGCTGGATCGGCGCGGGTGGCAGGTGGTTCCGGTATGCCCCTATATCGTCGCCTACCTGGAACGCCATCCGGAGTGGGAACGCCTGGTGGCCGACCGTTTTGAGGAGTGACCCCCCGCCCGAAAAACAAAAGGAGGCAGTTGCACGTATGTGTGTAACTGTCTCCTTTGTTTTCGGGAAAAATCCCGCTTGTGACACCGACAGGACTCAAACCTGTAACCTTCTGATCCGTAGTCAGATGCTCTATTCAATTAAGCTACGGTGCCGAACTCCCTGCGTCGGACTCTCTCCGGAACGCGTCTGCAAAAGTAATCAATCTGCCCCCGTTTTCCAAAAACAACACGTCATTTCTTTTGGCCCGGGTCCCCATTTTTGACTTTTCCTCGATTTTTATGCGAGTGCCGAGCCCCGACTCCAGGGTGTTTTATGTCTTTGTCGTGAAGCCTTATTTGTAACCCGCAAAAAGAGGAAGGGAGAAGGCGCATCTGAAAATTAGCGGTCGAGCAGTTCGCCCAGCGAGGCCAGTCGCGAGTAGTCGGTGAGGTCCATCTGCACCGGAACGACGGTCGCATACCCGTTCCGAAGCCCCCACTCATCCGTGTCCTCGGCCTCCGGTTCGAAGTTGTAGAACCGGCCCGACATCCAATAGTAATCGCGATTCTGCGGGTCGGTGCGATGGACGAAATCCTCGCGCCAGTTGCCGCGCGTCTGGCGGCACACCCGGATGCCTTTTATCTCGGCTGGCGGAATGTCCGGCACGTTGACGTTCAGACAAAGTCCGGCCAGCCGTTCCGCGGGCATCCGAAGCACCCGGTCGATAATCTCGCGGGCATAGTGAACCGAAGCCGTGAAGTCGGCTGCCGGCGAGTGGTCGGTGAGCGAAAAACCGATCGACGGGATGCCGTACATCGCCGCTTCGGTAGCCGCTCCCATCGTCCCGGAGTAGACCACGCTGACGTTGGCATTCGAGCCGTGGTTGATCCCCGAGAGGACGAGGTCCGGAACGCCGCCGCGGTCGGCCAGAATTTCGTCGAAGCCGATCTTCACACAATCCACCGGCGTCCCCGTGCAAGAGTAGACCTCCAGCCCCGGTTCCGCACTCACGGCACTCACGAACAACGGCCTCTGCATCGTGATCGAGTGCGACATGCCGGAGTAGCTCTCGTTCGGCGCCACGACCACCACGTCTCCGAACTCGGTTGCCAGTCGCATCAAGGCGGCGATGCCGGCGGCCTGTACGCCGTCGTCGTTGGTGACGAAAATCAGGGGACGTCTGTCGGATGCTTTCATGACTTTAAGAGGGCTACTGAGATTAGTTCCACAAAATTACGAAAAATATTTGGCTCGACACGATAAAGTCCTTATCTTTGCGCCGAAAATTTGTGTGTAGGAATCTCTTACGGCGAGCTCCGGGTGATAATGAGGCAGTGACTTCGTTTGTTTCTTTTCCTCTCTTCGGGGGGATAAGGCCTGTGGCGCTCGATCGGAACCGTAACATTCCGCACGTATCACCTTTTAGATTTAGTTCAACGATGAAGAACAATCTGATTGCCGTAGCCCAAGAGGCTTTCAAACAGGAGACCGCCGAACTCCCTAACTTCAAGGCGGGCGACACGATTACCGTGACCATCAAAATCCGCGAAGGAAACAAGGAACGGTTGCAGAATTTCCGCGGCGTGGTGCTGCAGCGTAGAGGCGCGGGGGCGACGGAAACGTTTACCGTACGCAAAATCTCGGATGGGATCGGGGTGGAACGTATCTTCCCGGTTTGCTCGCCGACGATCAGCAAAATCGAACTCAACAAGGTCGGGGTGGTTCGCCGGGCGCGGATCTTCTACCTGCGGAATCTGACCGGGAAGAAGGCGCGTATTAAGGAAAAGAAATTGAGCAAGTAATAATCCATATAATAATATGGATTTTGCGGCGCGCGGGTAGGGGCGGTGAGGCCTTGCTCTGCTGCGTAGAATTGAATGGCATTCCCTCTGTGCGATTTTTGGCATAGGGGAATGTCTTTTTTTGTAGGTGATAATTAAGGAGATTTTAAAATGGAAACAGGGAAAAATAGGACCGAAGATTCCAAGCGGCTCGCTTACCTGCTGAGGCACTCCGAGTTGCCCGACCGGTTCGGGTGGGTGACGGTGCGTGTCTTGGCGGAGGAGCAGGGTTACACGGCGGAGGAGCTGGAGGAAATTGTGGCGACGGATCCGAAGAATCGGTATGAGTTTTCGGCGGATCGGCTCGCGGTGCGGGCGCGGCAGGGACATTCGATCGTCGTGGAGCTGGGGTTGGAGGAGGTGGTGCCGCCGGCGGTGCTGTACCACGGGACGGCCACGCGGTTTCGGGAGGCGATTTCGACCGAGGGGCTCCGGCCGATGAACCGGAATTACGTGCATTTGTCGGGGAGTGTGGAGGAGGCGGTGCTGGTGGGGCGGCGGCATGGGAAACCGATCGTGCTGCGGGTCGACACCGAGGCGGTGCGGAGGGCCGGGGGTGTGTTCTACCGGGCTTCGAACGGGGTGTGGCTGACCGGGCCGGTGGCGCCGGAGTTTCTGGCGGTCTGCCCGGCGGAGGCGGTGGGGGGAGAGTAGGGCATGGAACGGGAGATAAGGAGGTTGATCGGGTGGCTGGAGAGGCGGGGCGTGGGATTTGCCGAGGGGCTCTCGGACGGCGAGGTGCGACGGATCGAGCGGCGCTTCGGTTTCGTGTTTCCGCCGGAGCTGCGGTGCCTGCTGCAGAGGGCGATGCCGGTCTCGCCGTGGTTCGTCGACTGGCGGACGGAGAGCGAGGAGGAGATTCGGGGGCGGTTGGAGTGGCCGGTCGAGGGGGCGTTGTTCGACGTCCGAAACGGCGAGTTCTGGTACCGGCCTTGGGGTCCCAAGCCCCCGACCGTCGCGGAACGGGTGGCGCAGGCCGAGGCTCGTTTGCGGGAGCTGCCGCCGCTGGTGCCGGTCTACTCGCACCGGTACATGCCCTCGGTGCCGGGCGAGGCGGGGAATCCGGTCTTTTCGATCCACCAGACCGATGTGGTCTATTACGGGAACGACCTCTGGTCGTACCTCTGCCGGGAGTTTGGCGCGGGGCGGTTCCGGTCGGGGTTCTGTCGCGCCGAGCCGCGGCGGATCGACTTTTGGAGCGACCTGGCCGAGGATTCGGAGCGGGTCGAGTGGTAAACGAGCGCGGGGCGCGGCGTACATTTTAAGTACGCCGCGCCCCGCGGGCTGTAAATGGCGGGCTGTCGGTTAGTTGAACAACTCCCACAGACAGAAATTTGTTGGATATTTTTTAATTTTTGTGGTCTTCTTGGTCTTGAAGTCGTAAGAGATTAAGGTGTACCATTCTGTGTTTGCGGATTCACAGTAATTGTATCTGACGCTATATACTTTCTTGGTTTCCGCATCGTAGCAGAAATCATTTGGCTCGGAGGCGATAATCGTGTCGATTGATTTTCCGACCTTCAGGGTTTGGGGGTCGATCTGCCGAATATTATTGCTGAAAGTTGTCTTCCCGTTTTTGAAAAATCCGTAAATATTCCCCTCTTTTTCGAGAAAAATGCAGTCGTAGTCGAATGTCTCTCCGACTACGATTTCCCCTTTGGTCCAGTTCCACTTAGCCAATAGACATTTTTTGCAATCGTTCTCGACATAACAGAAAGGTAAAAATAAATCTTTGGAAACCGGGTCGTATGCGGTTTTTTCGGCCCAAAGGTTCGCCGAAATATTCAAGACTTGGTGCACCGTGCCGAAATCGGCCACTAAGGTCTGTTCTGCCGTGTTCGGGTCGATGGAAACCAAGGAGAGAAAATATTCTCGCTGGCCTGTCTCAGATTCAATTAGTGTGTGAAGTTTGCCGTCGATTATGTAGAGTTGGAACGAATCGTATGGGGTTTGCGGGTTTAGGGAGCCGATTTTGTGGAGCGTTTTCTGCTCCGGGTCGACACGGTAGAGATCGAAGTCGCCTCGCTCCGAGTTGATCCATTGGTAGAGATAGATAGATCCGGTAGCCGGATCTACGATCGGAGATTTCCACATGAAGTCTTCTTCCGCATCCGGCAGCTTGACAATTTCGGTCAGTTCGCCTGTGACTTTGTCGACTTCCCAGAGGATGTCGCTCTCGCCATCAACCGTGCAGAGGCAGTAGAGTTTTGTGGGGGCTTGCGAGGCGCCTTCGACCAGCGACGGGGCCGGATTTTTTTTACGCCTGATCAGAACGAACGCTCCCAGACTCAAGAATAAGAATAGTAGGAGAAGTAATTTTTGCATGGCTTTTATTTATTTACTTTGAAACCAGGTGTTTGTCGTGTCGGTAATTGGAGTTTTACGGTGCCTGTAGAGTCATTCGTTCTCCAAGAAAAACCGGTCGTCGTAATTGACCAGGTAGAGCCGCTCGGTGGCCCGCGTCACGGCCGTGTAGAGCCACCGCAGCAGCTCCAGCGTCATCGCCTCCGGGCCGAACAGCGCGACATCCAGAAAAATCGCGCTCCACTGTCCCCCCTGTGCCTTGTGGCACGTGATGGCGTAGGCGAATTTCACCTGCAGGGCGCAGAAAAAATCGTCGCCCAACACTGCTTTGTAGCGTTTCCCCTTCTGCGAGATTTCGGCATACTCCTGCTCCACGGCCCGGAACAGGCGTCCCTGCTGTTCGCGGCTCAGCGACGGAGCGTCGCTGTGGAGCACGTCGAGCAGCACCCAGCACTCCAGGCTGTAGTCGTCGTAGTCCGGGAACTCCAGTTCCACGTACGCGAACCGGAAACCGTACCGTTCCCGCGTGCGGTAGATCCGGTGGACCCGCGCCAGGTCGCCGTTCGCGATGAAGGGCATCCGGGCCTGCGGATCGCGCTCCGTGTAGTGGTAGTTGTTCTTCACCACCATCAGCATGTCGCCCGAGGCCAACTCCTCGTCGTGGTCCAGGATCGTGCGGCGGACTCCCTCGTTGTAGTGGTTGGCCCGTTTGTTGGAGCGCGTGATGATGGCCGTCTCGGACCGCCCGTAGCGGCCGTAGCAGGAGTCGATCTCGTCGGTCAGCTCGCGCGGGTCGAGCCGCACGACGTCCGGCAGCGAGAGGTCGAACCGGGGGATCTCCTCCGAGCCGTCCTCGATCAGTTTGCGGATGCGGGTGGCGTTGTTCAGGATGCCCGAGTCGTTCTGCTGCCGCACCACTTCCGACAGCGACGCGCTCCACACCGTTCCGTATTTGGCCATGTAGGAGGGATCCAGCGCCGGAGAACGCGCATAGCCCACCGGAGGCAGCTGGGCCTGGTCGCCCACCAGAATGATCTTGTTGTTGCGCCCCAGGCGGATGTAGTCGAACATGTCTTCGATCAGGTCGCCGGTGCCGAAAACGGCTCCCTCCTGGCCCAGCGCCGCGGCCTGTCCGGTCAGCATCGACGCCTCGTCGACGATGTAAAGCGTGTCGTTCGACTTGTTGAAGTTCAGGTCGAAGCGCGACGCGCCCTCTTCTCCTCCGCCGGCAGTCCGCTCGCGGTAGATCGTCTTGTGGATCGTGTAGGCCGCCGCCCCGGCATAGCGGCTCATCACTTTCGCCGCCCGGCCTGTCGGAGCCATCAGCACGCACGGCAGCTCCATCTGCCGCAAGGTCCGGACCAGCGCCCCGATGACGGTCGTTTTCCCCGTCCCGGCGTAGCCGTTAATCAGAAAAACGGCACTCTCGTCACCCGTGGTGAGGTACTCGCTCAGGCGATCGATCAAATTTTTTTGCTCCTCAGTTGGCGTGAATGCAAAATTACCGTATATTTGAGTCGCGATATGGGTGCTCAGTGACATGCTTTCGGGCCTGTTTTCTCGTTCGTTCGGCAGAGCGGACGACCTGCGCGCCATCGCTGCTAACCGGGACAAACTTAAAAAACTTAATGCACATAGAGATGAAAAAAATTCTCCTTCAGGTCATTTTGCTGGCCGCGATCGCAGGGTTGGTGTGGTGGCTGTATTCGATGTTCAATACGCCGCTGGAGTTCGAACGCGTGCGTAAGGAACGCGAAGCCAAGGTCGTGGAACGGCTCAAGGATATTCGGACTGCTCAGCGTGCTTTCCGGAGCAAGTACCAGAAGTTCACGCCGAATTTCGACTCGCTGATCGCGTTCGTGGCCAATGACTCGCTGGTCGTGGAACGGGCGATCGGGTCGGCCGACGACTCGCTGGCGGTGGCGCAGGGGCTGGTCAGCGTCGAAAAGTACATGGTGGCTGTGAAGGATACCATTCGGTTCATCGGGCAGGAGGTGAAGGAGAACTTCAACAACCTGCGCTTTATTCCGGGGTCGGACCTCGTGTCGAAATTCAACGAAGCGGGGATGCGGCAGGAGTTCGTGATGGACACGGCATCGATCAAAACCGAATCGGCGGTGGTGGTGCCGGTGGTTTGGGTATTTGCCAAGTATCCGACTTTCTTGGGCGACTTGGACGAACAGGAACTCATCAACTTCCGGGATTACCAGATCAAGACGCTGAACCGGGCGGACGGTTTGCAGATCGGTTCGCTGACCGCTACGACCAACGAGGCGGGGAACTGGGATGGCGAGTAGGTCTCTTCTTTTTTTGGGGGGCTTTTGAGCGGTTCGCGCGAGGCTTTTGGCGGGGGCTTGGAGGGGAGGGCCGTTGTCATGTATAATAATAGGTAGAGAGAGGCGGCGATGACTTTCGGCGCGCTCTCTTTGCCTCTCAGAGGCTTTGCGTGTCGCGGCGCGGAAGGGCGGCGACGAGTGTAAGGCGGATAGTCACCACGGAAGAAACACAAGGCAAGGAAATGACGCCTCAGCAGGACATCCGATGCAGAGAAATATCCATTCAGATCGGTCTGAATGGATTTTCTTTTGTGGTCTTCGACCTCGATCCGGTGGGGTTCGGCGGAGAGGCCATTGTGCGGGCCGTGGCCTATCGGGAGACAGATATGGCGGCGATGCTGCTCAACGAGCCTATGCTCACGGCGCTCGAACCGCCGCTCGGCAGGGTCTTTGTCGGATGCTCGACGGACAATGTCCTGCTGGTGCCCCAGCCGCTCTTCGAGCCCGAACGGGCCGAACAGTACCTTGTGGCGGCCAATATGTATGTGCCGGAGATGACGACTTTGTCCAACAACCTCCTCTCGGCACAGGCGGCGGCCGTTTGGCAGGTCGATGCCGGGCTGGCGGCGGGGCTGTTGCAGCTCTACCCCGGGGCATTGTTCTACCACCCGTTGCTGCTGGAGCTGGAGGCGACCCCGGCCAATCACGTTCAGGCGATCTTGGACGGAGATTTGGTGCACCTGACGATCTGCAACGACCGGTTGTATGCGGCGGAGACTTTGCGGGCCGATACGCCGGAAGAGCTGCTCTATTACATCCAAAGACTCGCGAAGCGCGACGGCTTTACGGCCTATCGGCTGATCTTGACGGGCGACGGGGCGGGGCGTTTTCGGAGTTTCTTCGAGCCCTATTTCAGTGACGTCGAGGTGCGCGAGGTCAGGTTTTATAACCATCAACGGATCAGAGAGATATGCGGATAGTAGGCGGCACTCGGCGGCGCAAACAGATCGTTCCGCCACGCAATTTCCGGGCACGGCCCACGACGGATTTCGCGAAAGAGAACCTGTTCAACGTCCTTCAGAACCGGTATGATCTGGAGGAGGCTACGGTGTTGGACCTCTTTTCCGGGACGGGATCTATTAGCTACGAATTCGCTTCGCGGGGGGCGGTGCGGGTGGTGTCGGTGGAGATGAATCCGCTCCACCAGCGGTTCATTGCCGAAACGGCCCGCGAATTGGATTTCGGGCAGATCCAAAGTGTGAAGACCAACGCTTTTGTTTACCTCCGCACGATGGCCGGGCTCGGGGATCAGCAGTTCGATATCGTCTTTGCCGACCCGCCGTACGACATGGAAGGGATCGAGACTTTGCCGGGCTTGGTGCTCGGGGGCGGTTTCGTGCGCGAGGGGGGAATTTTCGTTCTGGAGCATTCGGCGGAGAAAGATTTTTCGGAATATCCAAATTTTTGTGAACGAAGAAGTTATGGGAGTGTGCAGTTCTCTTTTTTCGAGAAAGGAGAATAATTTTTCGGTCGGGGGTTTGCAATTTCGGATAAAGGGTTCTATATTTGCAATCGCAATCGGGGGGGAGCTTCCGGTTCTGCGCGAGGAATGGTGCGGTAGTTCAGCTGGTTAGAATACCTGCCTGTCACGCAGGGGGTCGCGAGTTCGAGTCTCGTCCGCACCGCTTCCGACACGAAGGCGTCTTGCTTTGAAAAAAGCAAGACGCCTTTTTTTGTCTTTCTCCGGCCAGTAGGCGTGATAAAATGGTGAGGATTCGTTATTTTTACGTGACTACTAACACCAAATATCAGCAAAACTGAGCATGAACGAAAACAACTTGTATGACCTCGCGGGACGTATCGCGGTGGTCACGGGCGGTTATGGGGTGCTGGGGAGCAGTATGGCGTTGTTCTTGTCGCAGCAGGGGGCGCGGGTGGCGATTCTCGGCCGGGACGCGGGGCGGGGAGAGGCCCAAGCGGCTGAAATTGCCCGTGCTACGGGGGGCGAGACTCTCTTCTTGGAGGCCGATGTGCTCGACAAAGCGGCTTTGGAGCGGGCGTGCGAGCGGCTTATGGCGGAGTGGGGGGAACCCGATATTTTGATTAATGCAGCTGGTGGAAATCAAGCCGGAGCGACCATTGCCCCGGACCAGACGATCTTCGATCTCGATGCCGAGGCGATGCGGCGGGTGGTGGACTTGAATTTCATGGGCACCGTGCTGCCGACCTTGGTGTTCGGCCAGGCGATGGCCCGTCGGGGCGACGGTCGGAAGGGGAGTATCATCAACATCTCGTCAATGGCGGCGCAGGGGGTGATTACCCGTGTGGTAGGCTACTCGGCGTCGAAGGCGGCGATCGATAACTTCACGCGTTGGATGGCCGTCGAGATGGTGCGTAAATTCGGTGAAGGGGTTCGGGTCAACGCCATTGCGCCGGGGTTCTTTCTCACGGAGCAGAACCGCACGCTGCTCACCCATCCGGACGGGTCACTGACCGAACGGTCGAGGGATATCCTGGCGGCCACGCCGTACGGTCGTTTCGGCGAGCCGGAGGAGCTCAACGGAACGCTCGGATGGCTCGCTTCGGATGCGTCGGCTTTCGTGACGGGCGTTGTGGTGCCGGTCGACGGCGGTTTTTCGATCTTCTCGGGGGTATAAAAAGCTCATGGAAACAGCACAAAAACAGATGGAACAGAGCACTACGGTACGGTTCGAACAGACGATGCGTTGGTACGGGCCGAACGATCCGGTGTCGTTGGCCGACATTCGGCAGGCCGGGGCCGAAGGAGTGGTGAGCGCGCTGCACCATATCGCGCCGGGCGAGGTGTGGCCGCTGGCAGAGATCGAACGTTACAAGGCGGCCATCGAGGCGGCCGGACTGACGTGGCATGTGGTGGAGAGTCTCCCGGTGAGCGAGGAGATCAAGACCCGCCGGGGAGACTATCGGCGACACATCGAAAACTACAAGGAGAGTCTGCGGAACCTCGCGGCGGCGCGGGTTCCGGTGGTGACCTACAATTTCATGCCGGTGTTGGACTGGACCCGGACGAACGTCGCCTACGAGCTGCCGGACGGTTCGCGGGCCTTGCGGTTCGAACGGGCGGCTTTCGTGGCCTTCGACCTCTATGTTCTGAGGCGGGAGGGGGCCGAGCAGGATTACAGCCGGGAGGAGGTGCAACGCGCCGAGGAACGGTACGCGAGGATGACCTCCGAGGAGGTCGAAACGTTGACGGCCAGCGTCCTGATGGGATTGCCGGGGGCCGACGAAAGTTTCTCGCTTGAAAACATCCGCGCGGGGCTGGAATTATACCGCGATATCACGGATGCCGCGTTGCGGGAACACCTCGTGCTGTTTCTCCGGGAGGTGGCGCCGGTGGCCGACGAGGTCGGCGTGCGGCTGGCGATCCATCCGGACGACCCGCCGTATCGATTGTTGGGGCTCCCCCGCATCATGAGCTGTGCCGAGGACTTCGAACGGCTGGTCGAAGCGGTGCCGAACCGCTCGAACGGACTCTGCTTCTGCACGGGGTCGCTCAGCATCCGACCCGACAACGACCTGCCGGCCATGGCCGAACGATTCGGTGGCGCCGGTCGCATCCATTTTGCCCACCTCCGAAGCACCGAACGGGATGCGCAAGGAAACTTCTACGAGGCTAACCACCTGGAAGGCAGTATCGATATGTATGCGATCATGCGGGCGCTGGTCAGTGCGATGCAACGCACCGGACTGCCGATTCCGCTCCGGCCGGACCACGGACACCAAATGCTCGACGACCTCAAAAAACAGACCTATCCGGGTTACTCGGCCATCGGACGACTCAAAGGACTCGCCGAACTCCGAGGTCTCGAAATGGGTATCGCTAAAACCCTCTTCCCTACTAAAACCTACTTTTAATTTATAACCGGATTTTAGCGACGGGAGGGGACTGCCGCTTTTTGAAAAAAGCGGCACCAAAAACTTTTGAGCTAGCATACGCTTTGTATGAGGCATCCGCAAGCTAATGCTTTGGCCCGTTGTTGGGGTGGCACTTTTTGTGGACGCGCTTTTAGGCTGTGAAAAACCTTAGGCGCGCCCACAAAAGGCCACCCCAAAAGAAAGGCTCCAAGGCTCTTGACTACGGCAGCCCATGGAATGCGACAGCATTCCCGAAAGTTTTTTTGGTTCTTTTTGTTCACAAAAAGAACAGTTCCGGCTCGTAGCCAAAGACCGGGTAATCAATTAAAAGTACGATATTATGGAAAGAGTTTTTATACACGATGATTTTTTGTTGGAGACGGATGCGGGTCGGGCGTTGTATCATGGACATGCTGAGCGGATGCCGATCGTCGATTATCATAATCATTTGTCGCCGAGGCGGTGGCCGAGGATTTTCGGGCCGAGAATGTAGCGCAGCTTTGGTTGGGCGGAGACCACTACAAGTGGCGTGCGATGCGTGCGGCGGGGATCGAGGAGCGGTATGTGACCGGCGCGGCGTCGGATTGGGAGAAGTTCGAGCGATGGGCGCAGACGGTTCCGCAGACGATGCGGAATCCGTTGTACCATTGGACCGCTTTGGAACTGAAGCGATATTTCGGTATCGATACCTTGTTGAAGCCGGAGAGTGCGCGGGAGGTGTACGAGGCTTGCAATGCGTTGTTGCGGCGGATTTTTCGGCCCGGGGCCTGCTGCGTCGGATGGGGGTCGAGGTGATTTGTACGACCGACGATCCGGCGGATTCGTTGGAGTATCACCGGGCCTATGCGGCGAGCAGAGCGGAGGGGGAGCCGCGGATGTGGCCGACGTGGCGGCCTGACCGCGTGATGGCGGTCGAGGATCCGGAGGGGTGGAATACCTATATAAATAGGTTGTCGGAGGTGGCGGGGAGGTCGATCGGGAATTTTGCCGAGCTGCTGGAGGCCTTGCGCGAGCGGCAGCGGGTTTTTGCCGCGGCGGGGTGTCGTCTCTCGGACCATGGGCTGGATACGTTCTACGGCGAGGAGTTCACGGACGGTGGCTTGGAGTCGCTTTTTGCCGTGCTGCGGCGGGGGAGGGGACTGACAGAAACCGAACGGGCGGTTTTCCGGTCGGGGATGCTCTACCACCTGGCGGTCATGAATGCCGAACGGGGTTGGGCGCAACAGTTCCATGTGGGGCCGTTGCGCAACAACCGGACGCGGCTGATGCGAGGTTACGGGGCGGATGCCGGGGCCGATTCGTTGGACGACCAACCGGTGGCCCGGGCGATGGGGCGTTTTTTGGACCGGTTGGAGCGCGAGGGACGGTTGGCGCGGACGGTTGTCTACAACCTCAATCCGAAGGACGGCGAGGCGATGGCGGCCATGGCGGGCAACTTTCAGGACGGAACGGTGGCCGGGAAGATGCAGTACGGGGCGGCTTGGTGGTTCTCGGACCACTTGAACGGGATGGAGAGGCAGCTGAACATCTTGTCGGATTACGGGCTCTTGAGCCGGTTTGTGGGGATGTTGACCGACTCGCGCAGTTTTTTGTCGTTCCCGCGGCATGAGTATTTCCGTCGGCTGCTGTGCGACATCCTGGGACGCGACGTGGAGCGGGGCAGAATCCCGTACACGGAGATGGAGGCGGTGGGGCGGATGGTCGAAAATATCTGTTACGGCAACGCGAAGAGCTATTTCGGATTCTGAGGGATTCTGAGGCGAAGAGGGCTTGGCGGACGGAGCGGGAATAGGGGGAAAGGGCGGTTTTTTGGACGAAAAATGCAAAAATTGCACGGTGTTTGTTTAGGGCTACGGGAAAAACCTATTGACCAAAACAAATAAATTATCGTTCGAAATGAAAACCTATCAAAACCCATGGCTTCGGTTCCTGCTCTCGGACCGGTATATGAATTTGGCCCTCTTGGTGTTGCGTCTCTTCGTGGGAGGCATGATGCTCTCGCACGGAATTGCCAAGCTGTTGAATTTCGGCGCGCTGCGCGAGGGATTCCCGGATCCGATCGGCTGGGGCGCGGCGGCGTCGCTGGTGATGATTATTCTGGTCGAGGTGGGGTGCTCGCTGATGGTCATCGCCGGGATACTCACCCGGTTCGCCGTCGTGCCGATGGTCTTCGCCATGATAATGGCCATGACGACGCTCTCGGCTACGACGTTCGGCGGTATCGAACTTCCGCTGCTGTATGTGGGTATGTGTGTGGTGATTTTCATTGCGGGACCGGGCCGATGCTCGATCGACTACCTGGTCGGTCGGACGTTGGTTCACGCGGAGGAGAGGTAGAAAATATCATTATAGTATGAAAACCGCGCGGGCGGTGGCTCCGAAAGGATGGAGCCACCGCCCGCGCTTGTTGTGCCGGGTCGGGGATCGGTTAGCAGATCGCACCGGCGTATCGGTCGCGGAATTTGTAGAAGACTCCGCGCGAGACCTGGTATTCGCGGCAGATGTGCGCGATCGGGATGCCTTGTTTCAGCATGTCGAGCACCTTTTTCTTGTCGTCGATCAGCCTTTGGAGCTTGACTCGGCTTCCGACGGGTCGTCCGATGCGGACTCCTTCGGCTTTTTTGAGTGCGAGTGCCTCTTTGGTTCGGAGCGAGATGAGGTTGTGCTCGATCTCGGCGACGAGTCCGAAGGCGAAGGCCAACACCTTGCTGTTGATATTGTTGTCGAAGGCGTATCCGTCTTTGGTGCTGTAGATGGTGATCTGTTTTTGCATGCAGGTGTTCAGGATCGACATGATATCGAGGAGTGTTCGGCTGAGCCTGGAGAGTTCGGTGACGATGAGCGTGTCGCCCTTTTTGAGCCTTCGGATGAGTGCACCGAGCCGTCGTTCGGAACGTTTCGTTTTCCCGCTGACAATTTCGGTGACCCATTTGTCGATGGTGATCCCTCGTTTTTCGGCGAATTTCGAGATTTCGAGTTGTTGATTTTCGAGATGTTGTTTTTCGGTGCTGACTCTCAAATAAGCGATAACCATAGCGAAAAATGATATTGGAATTTAATAAATAGGTTAATGTAAGTACGTTTTTAGCCATTTTAAAGTCTTCGTATAATAAATATCGGTATAAATGTGTCTTTTTGTTTTCAAAAAGTAGCTATTCAATTAATCGTTCGATTAAAAATAAAGTGGTATCGGTCATCGTTGAAATCGTATCGTCCGGTCATTTTGTCATATCGAAAAAGCGTGTTAATCCGTGTGTAAAGAGTCGTTTCGGACAAAATTTTTTGGTTGTTACAAATACTTGTCATACATTTGTGACTGTATTAGTATTTAATCGAACGGTTAAAAGTAAGGTTTCTGCTTGTATTCCTTTGGTTTGCAGGCGGTTACGAAAGAAGATAACAGGCATGACGAACATGAAACATTGTTTAGTGATTGCGGCCTCGTTGCTGGTAGTATCGGGGTGTCAGCGTCGTCCGCTGGAGTTTGCGGATGAGGGGTGCGAGGTCCGTTTTTCGGCTGGAGGGTTGGATGTGAGCGGTGTGGCGACGAAGGCGGATGTTTTTTTGGAGGCGGGGAGTACGGTTCGGGTGGTGGCTTACCGTCGGGCGGCAGGTGGGGCGGCTCCGGATTTGTCGAAGGATACGTATGTCGATTCGAAGACTTATAAGGTGCAGAGCGATGGGACTTCGATGGTGGCTTGCGATGTGGATGCTGACGGGAAGGAGGTCACCGGGGGGACGCCGCAGGGGATGGAGTTGAGCAATGGGACGTACGATTTCTATGCTTATTCTCCGGCGCGGAAGATCGAGACCGATAATCAGACGGTGAAAGGGATTGCCAATGGGGTGGATTTTTTGGGGTGTTTGAAGTCCGGGGCGATTATTAATAAGACCAGTTCGAAGGTTGAGTTGTTGTTCAACCATAAGTGTTCGAAGGTGAGTTTTGCGGTGAAGTTCGCCGATGAGCTGGTTGGGACGGCGAATCAGGGGTTGGAGCTTAAGAAAGTGACGTTGAAAGGGATGGTTGCCGGTCCGGTGGATTATACGGTCGGAGGCAATTTGCCGGTAGGGGTTGGACTTGCGGGGAATGTTGTTGAGATTGGTGTGGTTGACAAGACGACGGCCGGTGATCATAAGGATCCGGCGGATGCGACTGGTGCTACGGAGCAGATTTCGTTGGCCAGCGGGCTTGTGTTGCCGAAGGGTAATGTGGCGGCTGTTGGCGGGGATAAGGTGACCGGAGAGTTTGTGTTGACGATGGGGGGGACGGACTATACGTTGGTTGCCAAGGACATGGACCTGACATTTGCTGCCGGGAACCATTATAAGTTCACGATGAAGTCGAACCAGGCGGTTATTGAGTTGACGATGACCGTTGCACCGTGGGCGACGCCGACTTGGGGGACCGATACCGATTTGGGGGATGTTCCGGAGTCTCAGTTTACGATCGGTGCTTGGAGCAATCCGGCTTGGGGGACGGATGGTACGCTGGGTGATTTCTTGGAGGCGAGCGGTGGCGGAACGATCGGGACTTGGGTTCCGAATACTTGGACGGGGAACGTGGGGCAGTAATCTATTTGGAGTGTAGAGATTCGGGCGGATCTTGTTTCTGCCCTTTGATATAAACAACGAACGAAAACAAAACAAACCATACGAACCATGAGAAGATTATTTTTATTCGTGGCCGCAGGCGCAATGGCGTTCGGCGTGTCATGTAATAAGAGCGAGCTTCAGCAGCCCGATGTCCCGAACACGCCGGGTGGCGGGAGTGACGTTGGGCCGGGCGACACCGAAGCGCTGGTTTCTTTCAGCACTGGTGCGATGAACGGTGCGACGGAAGCGAGTTGGACCCCGCTGTCGAAGAGCGACAGCAAGTCGATGAGCATCGTTTACGGCTTGGGCGAAGCGACCGAGGGAAAAGAGGGGGTGGAAACCAAGTTGACCGCCTCGGAGAATGCGACGGTGGAAAATGCGGTGCATAACTTGTGGGTTTTGCAGTATAACGCATCGGGGGATTTGGTGAGTGAACCGACCTATACGACGGACATCACCCAGACGGCCGGGAGTAATACATTGACCGCGAATGTCTTGGTGAAGAATTCGGGGACGGATAGCCATACGGTTTATTTCGTGGCCAATACCAACAATACGACGCTGTTTAATAAGGTGAATGCGGCTACGGTGACTGAATTCGAGAAGATGTCTCAGGGGGTTGCGTCGGAGTTCAAACCGTCGACGACAATTGGGATTCCGATGGTCGGGAAGTACACCGGGACCGTCGGGGCGACGGTGAGCGGGGTTACGCTGAATCGGTTGTTTGCGAAAGTCGATTTTACGTATAACATCGCATCGCCGCTGACCAACTCGAATTTCGAGGTACAGTCGGTTCGTCTTTGCCGGGTGGCTACTGCAGCTTACTACTGCGGTACGCCGACAGGTAAGACCGTATGGCCGGATGCGGCGTCGGGGCAGCATACGGATTACACGGCGGAGACCGCCTGGACCAACCCCACCGATCATAATACAGGGAAGTACGTGTGGTACATTCCGCAGAACCTGCAGAAGGCGGTGAAAACCAATGCTGCTGCAACGGCGAGTGCACTGGGGACTTACATCGAGATTGTAGGCTATTCGGGGTATGGTCAGGGTGCTACTGTCACTTACCTGGTTCCGGTAGGGAGCGATGGTATGGGGAGCTCGCCGAATTATAACGTGGTGATGAACAACGTTTACACAATTAATGTAACTTTGAAGGGTGAAAATAGCGTTTCGGACCATCGTGTAGCGGTATCCCCGTGGAGTTACTCCAACTGTGCGATGGTGGCCCCGGGCGGAACAGCAGAATTGAGTATGGTGAACCGAAAGAAGAAACTGGAAGCGTCTACATTTGATGCTGCTAATAAGCCTTCTTTGACTTGGAATTTGGGGACAGAGTATGAGGTGTTGGTGATTTGGCAGGATGTCCAAAATTTGGTCGAATCAACCACTTACCACCCGGCGTCGGGGCGTGTGTCGGTGAAGGTAAAGTCTGGCGCGCCGGGGAATGCGTTGGTAGGTTTGTATCCGAAAGGAACCTCTAAAACGAATGCGGCCATTAAACTCGCCCCATGTATTTGGAGTTGGCACATTTGGGTTTCGGATTATCGGCCGAATGGTAAAAAAACCTACAACTTAGGAGTTAATGCGAAGTCTACCGATATCGAGGGTGGAACGGGTCAGGTTCACACATACGGCACTAAGTATCGGGATGCTGTGAATCACGTTGATCCGTCGTCGGGGTATTCGAATTCGAATGTCCGTGTGATGATGGACCGGAATTTGGGAGCTATTGCTACAGCTTATGACCATCCGGCATCTACTCCTGAAGCAACAGGTCATGCGAATCGTTACCCTACTTACGGACTGTTCTATCAGTGGGGCCGTCCGACCCCGATTCCTAAGGCGCCGTTTCAGCTGGTAATTGACGATAATGCGGCTCTTCAGCAGCCTACTTATGGTCCGAATGGTACAGAGTTAACTAATTATCCGGATTTGGATACTAAAACTCCGCAGGAACTGCAATATGTTTTGAAGAATCCATGGAAGTTTGTCTCTGCTCCGTCGAGTCCGTACGACTGGAATAAGACTCCGAACAATGATTTGTGGGGGGACGGGAAGCAGAAGAGCGTATATGACCCGTGTCCGGATGGTTGGCGCGTAGCTCCGAACGGGACTTGGGATGACTTTGGGACAGCTTGGGAAGGTGCTGGTGCCGGGGCTTTCACGAAGCTGCCTGCTTGGACTGCGAAGAATCAGGCTACCGCCGGTGGTCGGTATTCCGCAGGAGACGTTAAAGCGTTTTACCCGGCCCCGGGCTCCCGCGACGCTATGAGTGCTCGCGGTTTCGGTGGCTTGCGTGACGTCGGCAACAACGGGTACAGCTGGTCGTCGACGGTTACGGGCTCCAATGCCCACTTCTTGGACTTCGGCTACTATGGGGTCGGCCCGCAGGACGGCAATTACCGTGCGTACGGTCTTCAGTTGCGTTGCCTCCAGGAATAGGGAGAGGACGTCAGAAATGCAGGGAATCCCGGGGGGATTCCCGCTCTGACGGCCGCGTGTTTGGGCTGAGCTCGTCTTGCCGCGGGCTTGTAGGCCCGCGGCCCCAAACGGCGGCCGTCAGGCCGCCCCGATTTTTTCGAAAATCGGTCCTAAAAATGTTCTTTTTGTGTTGTATTTCGGCTTTTTTGGGTTATTTCCGTGTCATTTTTGGCATGCGGGTAGTCCAAAAAGTGTTTCCGCGAGGTGATTTTGTTGCGCAAGCGGAGCTTGAGGCGGGTTTTCGGGGGTGTTTTTGCGGTTTTTCGGCGTGATTTTTTCGAAGAAGATTGGGGATTTTTCCGATTTTTTTGAAGGATTTCGGGTTGCCACCGCGAGTTGCCCCGCGGACAGAGAAGAGTTTCTCGCCCGGACGGCCCCTACCGCGTGCCGCGCGGCCAAAGACTGTTTTCTCGCCCGTCAGGCCAATAAGACGCCCTTTGGGCGCGCCTCCGCGGCGTAAGCGGGGCCCGGCCGGCCTGAGGCCAGTTCTCTCAAGCCCCCGCGCGCCACGCCTTAAGAGGAAATCAAACCGATAAACGATGAGTTTATCGGAAATGATTTCCCAAGGCGCGCGGACAAAGAACGGCTTGCGGACAGAGAAAGTTTCTCGCCCGAATGGCCCATACCGAGTGCCGGGAGGCACCGCCTCCGCGGCGTAAGCGGAGCCCGGCCGGCTTGAGGCCAGTTCTCTCAAGCCCCCGCGCGCCGCGCCTTAAGAGGGAAATACTCTGTTTCAACGATGAGTTGAAACGGAAGAATTTCCCAGGCGCGCGGACAAAGACTGGCTTGTGGAGAAACCTGCGCGCCACGCCTTAGGAGCGATTCAACTATTTCGCACTCGGCGAAATAGAATGAATTGCCAAGGCGCGCGGACAAAGACCGGGGTGCTTGGGAATTGGGTGGTTAGTTGGGAAACAGCGACTCTTCGAGTCGCGCGAGCCGCCGCCACCCCACGCGGCGCGAGGTGCCGCTCGGCACCCGAAGATTGGAGCTTGCTTTGCAAAGCCCCGCTGGCGTCGGCCCGCAAAGGGAGATTCTGAGTGCGACCAGCGGTCTTTGTCGAGCCAACTACAGCCTTTGCGTGCTGGGACAACCGAAATACAAACACGAAACATACTGAAGATTTACTACAGAAAAGGAGTGTCGGTTGGGCGTTGTTGGTGTCAGTTGATTGGTGAACGTGGATTTTTTTGCCTGTGCTATATTCCGTTGATTTTGCACTGACCGAAGGACTTCAGCGACTGACCGAACACTCTTTTTTATTTTATATCCCTCACCCCGTTTTTGCGGTGGGCTGGGCGGTCGATTCGCCCATACCTATTATATATATATTATAGTATAACCCTTATTTGTCATGAATCGAATTTCTCTGCATCCGGACCGCCGTATCTGAGCGGAACTTTTTGTCATCCATTATCTTATCATTCAATTAGCTATCCCGTTTTTACCATGACGATGAACGATATTATTGCGACCGAACGGCGCAATACGGATCGGATATACCTCTACTTGGAGGGTATTTTCTGGAAAGTCTACGAACGATCAGCCTTTGCTTTTATTCATCGGATCTCGCGTTACAAGCCGTCCAAACGTTTTATCAAGTACCTCGATACCTCGATTGTCTCCCTTGGATTTCCCGATGCCTCGCGTTCCAAAGTGTTGGGCGACCGACCGTTAATCCAGGCTACGGATGATTTGTTGATTCTCGAAGCGGGACCCATCGGAGTCGAAGAGTTCGAGCGTTGGAAAGAGTCTTTGCCGCTGATCGTACCGAAAAATACGACGCCGCCCTCCGTCGGCCGAACGACCTACACCGCAACCATTTATGACGGTGAGCGGGTTCCTCCGCGACGGGTGACCCTGCCTCCGGTCCCGGCCGTCGAGTCGGTTCCGCGCCGAGAAACCGCGGCACAACATCCGCCGCATTCCTCCGCTTCGCTGTCCTCGGCGTCCCCTGCGACACCGCCCCCGACCGAAAACCGAAACAGTGGCGGAGTCGGCGAGAATGTGCTGCGCGACCTGCGTAATTTCAGTGTCGAGAATGCCACGCCGCTCGAATGTCTCCTCTTTGTCTCATCCCTCAAAAAGCAACTCAACAATGGCGATTTACGATAATCTGGAGGTTTTCAAGGCGACTTACGATTTGTTGCTTTTCGTTTTTCAGTTCACACCCAACGTCAAACGCGACTACCGGTACACCTTGGCCGAAAAGGTCAAGGACAATATCATCGAACTCTGTCTCTGCATCTATCGGGCGAACGCCGCCAAGGACCGGGTGCCGGACATCCGTCAGGCCCGCGAGCGGTTGGTGACCGTCAAGCTCATGTGCCGCATGTTGACCGACCTGAAACAGATCTCGGTGCGTCAGTTCGCCGTGGTGTGCACCCACACGGAATCGATCTCCAAACAGCTTCAGGCCTGGCAGAAATATTCCGAGCGGCAGCGCAGCGACTCCGGTTCTGCGGCGGCAGGTACGCGGAGTCGAAGCTCGAAAGCGACCTCGGCGGCATTGGCCTCGGTCGTTCCTCCCGCCGCCACCGATTGATCGTCGCTGCACCACCAACACACAGAGTATCCGTCTCCGGAGTGTCGTTCCGTCCGCAGCGAGGCGGCGGGTCGGTCGGCAGGGCGAACGGATAAATTCAGTCGTCCACTGGGTCGCTTCCCGGAACGGAGAGCGGCGTAGTTATTGAGATTGGGTTCGCTGTACCGACGGGTTCTGCCGCGTGCGTGCATCCCCGACAGCGAACATCCGAGTGACGGCTTGACGTTGGGTAGGAGTCTCTGCCGGGTCGCAGTCGTCGGTTTGTTCCTGCGGGAGGTTTTTGTTGTCGGGCTCGTTAGGGAGTTTGGGCAGAGAGAGGCCCGGGCAATCGCAACGCCGGCTCCGGTACGTTGTATAACGTCGGCAACAACGGGTTCAGCTGGTCGTCGTTCGCGTCGGGAGGCAATGCCTACCGCTTGAACTTCAACAACGGCGGAGTCAACCCGCAGGACCGTGGTAACCATGCGAACGGTTTTCAGTTGCGTTGCCTCCAAGCATTTATCGTCGGATGCTTTGTGTTTTTTTTCTCAAGAAGCGGGGGGAGACGTTCTTTTTCGGATATGGATACGAACAGGATGCTTTCTTCCAGAGTGCCGTCCCGGGCTCTTGACGTGCCGGGTGGCAGAGCGAACGGATAAATTCAGCAGTCCACTGTGTGTACGTGCTGTCTGGCTCAGGCAGTTACGGAGGCATAGTTATTCTGTCGCACAAAAGATGTGCGAGGCTCGTCGGCGGGCCGGTCGGATGTTCGGGCTTTTCGTCCCGCGTTTCCGAAAAAAAACGGGCGGAAACCGAAACTCCCCTTTTTCCCTCTCCCGCCGACCGAGCAGCCAAGCGGCTGCTCGCACGTTTGTCTGTGAGGACGTTATTGTTGGCTCCCGGGCAACCGCGACGCTATGAGTACCCGCGGTTTCGGTGGCTTGCGTGACGTCGGCAACAACGGGTACAGCTGGTCGTCGACGATTACGGGCTCCAATGCCCACTTCTTGAACTTCAACTACAATGGGGTCAACCCGCAGAACAACAATAACCGTGCGAACGGTCTTCAGTTGCGTTGCCTCCAAGCATTTATCGGAGCATCCTGTTCTTTTTGATATTGACAGTTTACTTTGACGACAGGATGGAACCGTCCCTTTTACCTTCGGTTTCCTCGCGCTACCTCGGCAAAGCGTGCAAGCCCGCTCTGCTCTCGGAACGCTGCTCGGTTCTGAAGAAAAGGTACCCAAAAGACTTTCAGCTAGCATACGCTACGCCTTAGGCTCCGCAGTCCTTAGGGTTGTGGGTGGGGTTCTTTTAGGCGCGCTATGAATTTTAGCTCGCATTAGGCGCGCCCAAAAAGAATCCCCACCCAAACACCAGGCTGACACGGCCAAAGCATCCCAGCGGGATGCGCTCTAAAGTTTGGCTTTGCCTTCCTCGCGCTACCTCGGCAAAACCCGCAAGCGGTTNNNCGGGATGCGTGCTAAAGTTTTTCTGGTTCTCTTTGTTCACAAAGAGAACAGTACCCTCCCGTAGCCAAAGAAAGCTGTCAAAAAAAATACGGAATGCCTTTGAATCCAGAGTGTCCGTTCGGTCGGTGAAGGCTGTGCGGCAGTGTGAGGGATAAATTCAGCCGTCCGCTGCGACCCTCTCGGTGGTGGTGGGAAGGGAGAGGCGTAGTTATTGTGAATTCGGTTCGTTGCTTCGCTGGAGTCGGGGTGGCGAACAGGGAGGGGCGGTTCGACGTAGGGTGGCGGTCGTTCGTTTCGCATGTCGAGCGACATCCCGGCCCCGGGCGTTCGCGGCAACGGCGAAGGAGCGTTGTGGAACGTCGGCAACAACGGGTACAGTTGGTCGTCGACCGTGGCCGGTACCAATGCCCGCTTCCTGAACTTCAATTCCGGCGGGCTCAATCCGCAGAACAGCAACAACCGTGCGAACGGTCGTCAGTTGCGTTGCCTCCAAGTATTTATCGCAGAGGCATTCCGTTGTTTTTTCCTCTCCCTCGGGTGGGCGGGGGCGAGTTGCGTTATTTTGATCGATTGAAGAAAAAGGGAACCGAACGTTTTTTCCGGAGTGTCGTTCGGTCCTTTCGGGGCTGTGCGACAGGGTGAATGATAAATTCAGCCGTCCGCTGGGCTGCTTCTCAGAGAGAGGGGGGCGAGGAGAAGGGGCGTAGTTATTGTCGGTTCGCCGTACGACGGGTTCAGCCGGAGGGGCGTCCCCTGGTGGCGAACAGGGAGCGGCGGTTCGTCGTGGGGTAGAGTGGTCGGTGGGTGGGGCTGTGTGAGTCCCGGGCCTCCGCGGCTACGAGCACGGTAAGGTACGTAACGTCGGCAACAACGGGTACAGTTGGTCGTCGACGGTGTCCGGTTCCAATGTCCGCTTCTTGGACTTCAACCCCACCTGGCTCAAACCGCAGAATAGCAACAACCGTGCGTACGGTTTTCAGTTGCGTTGCCTCCGAGCATTTATCGCTGAGGCGTTCCGTTCCCTTTTTTCTTTCTCTCCCTCTCGGGCGGGAGGGGAGGTGGACGTTATTTTGACCGATTGAAAGTGAACAGTGCGTTTTTTTCCGGAGTGTCGTCCGGTCGTTTCGGGCCGTGCGGCAGGGTGAATGATAAATTCAGCCGTCCACTGTGCCGCTTCTCTCGCACCGGAGAGGCGCGGCGTAGTTATCTCTCTTCGCCTTTTGCCGGGTCCCTGGTCTTGGTGCTTTTCCCGGCGGCGAACAGGAAGTGGCGGCTTGGTGTTGGGTAGGCGGGACGTTTCGAGTGCCGCACCCACTGGGTGTTTTGCTGGCCATTCGGCGGAGTGAGCCCCAGTTTTCGAGTGCCTTGCGGATAGGCCCCGGGCAACCGCACGAACGGCTCCGGTATGTTGTGGAACGTCGGCAACAACGGGTACAGTTGGTCGTCGACGGAGTCAGGCACCCATGCCCGCTACTTGGATTTCAACACCGGCGGGATCAATCCGCAGGCCTCGACGAACCGTGCGAACGGTCTTCAGTTGCGTTGCCTCCAAGCATTTATCGCTGAGACGTGCTGTTCCTTTTTCCCTCTTGGAGGGGGGCGAAACGTTATTTTGAAACGATGTTTTTCTTTTTTCTTTCTTTCGGAGAGAACAGAGAGAGGTGCGAAGCGAGTGAGGTGTTTTCTGACTCAGTCTGTGTGTGTTCCGGAGTGCCGTCCCGGCCATCGGTCGGCGGCAGGGTGAACGGATAAATTCAGTCGTCTGCTGTGCCCGCTCTCCCCCGACAAGGAGGAGCGAGTGTAGTTATGTTTTCTCTTGTCGCCGCCCGACGGGTTCGGCCGGAGGTGCGTCCCCGGCGGCGATCGATCGAGTGACGACTCGCTTCTGTGGCGGTGAGTTCCGTGGCCGGGCTACCGCCACCGAGACAACGGTACATTGTATGCCGTCGGCACCAACGGGTACAGCTGGTCGTCGTCCATTGCGGGTACCAATGCCCACAACTTGAACTTCAACTACAGCTGGCTCAATCCGCAGAACAGCAACAACCGTGCGAACGGCCTTCAGTTGCGTTGCCTCCAAGCATTTATCGATGCCTCAGTGCTCGCTTCTGCTCTCCCTCTCTTTCGGTTCTTTCCGGTGATACGGATGCGGCTCTCCTCCGCGGGGGGCTGTACACGATTCGCGGGTAGAATGTGCTTCGAGAGTACGGGCGGTCAACTTCCCAGGCTGCACGTAGAACGATCGGGTAAATTCAGCAACCTGCTGCCTCTTAGCTTCTTAGGGCCTCTTCGGGGGAGCCGGAGTGCGGGGGTAGTTATTCGCCCCCGGAGGGGGGAAGGTCGTCGGGCTGTTTGGCGTCGTCTCGAGCGGCAGAATCCGGCTCGGTCGACCGGTCGCAGGGTTGCTCGCAACGCGCTTGTCCCCGGGCCTCCGCGCTTATCAGTACGGTACGTTGTATAACGTCGGCAACGCCGGGTACATCTGGTCGTCGACGATTCCGACGGGGAGTGGCAATGCCCACAACTTGAACTTCAACTACGGAGGGATCAACCCGCAGAACAACAATAACCGTGCGTACGGTTTTCAGTTGCGTTGCCTCCAAGCATTTACCGCCGTTCTACCCGTTTTTTATGATTCTGTGGTGGGTGCAAATATGTGTGAAATTATGAAAATAAATATGTTATAAAGGATGGAAGAGTCGAATGCGCGAGCCGATACGTTGCTCGAGGATCTGTTCCGGGCTTATTACGACGCTCGGAAACACAAACGCAACACACGCAATCAGTTACGTTTCGAGATGGATCTCGAGGCGAACCTCATCGAGCTGTACAACGAGATTCGGGGGCGGAGCTATCGGGTGGGTCCGAGCGTCTGTTTCATGGTCGAACACCCGGTCAAACGCGAGATCTTTGCCGCCGATTTTCGGGATCGGGTGGTCCATCACCTGCTGTTCAACTACATTGCGCCGCTCTTCGAGCGGACTTTCATCGCCGATACCTATTCGTGTCTCAAGAACCGGGGGACGCTCTACGGGGTCGAGCGCTTGGAGCACCATGTGCGTTCGTGTTCCCGGAATTACACGGAACGTTGTTATGTCTTAAAGCTTGATATTCAGGGTTATTTCATGAGCATCAACCGCCGGATCATGTACGAGACGATCGAACGGGTGATGTTGCGGATGGGACCCCGGCGGTCGAACCGGGGCGGGAAGGCGTGGAATGAATTGCTGGATTACGACCTGATTCTGTTTCTGCTGCGGGAGGTGGTTTTCAACGATCCGACCGAAAACTGCATCATGCGGGGGAGTCGGTCGAAGTGGGCCGATCTGCCGCGGAGCAAGAGCCTCTTCACGACGCCAAAAGATTGCGGCCTGCCGATCGGAAACCTCACTTCGCAGCTTTTCAGTAATATTTATCTGAACGATTTCGACCATTTCATCAAGCGGACGTTGGGCCATCGCCATTACGGCCGGTATGTCGACGACTTTTATATCATCCACAAAGACAAAGAGTTGCTGAAACGTCACATCCGCGATATCAATGCCTATCTGCAGGAGCATTTGGGGCTGACGCTGCATCCGAAGAAGATCTATCTGCAAGAGATCTCGAAGGGGGTTACGTTTCTCGGCGCGGTGGTCAAGCCCTACCGCCGCTACATGGTCAACCGCACGCGGAACCATTTCAGTGAGTTGCTGGTCTCGCTGAACGCCTATATCCGCAAGCATCCGAAGCCCTCGAAAACCTTCCTGCTCTACATGCAGTCGGCCATGAACTCGTACTTGGGCTACATGACGCACTATAAGTGTTACAAGATGAAAATGAAGCTCTTACCGCAGATGGGCGAGGTCCTCAAGCTGGGCTACCTGACGCACAACATGACGCGGTATCGGTTGAATGGGGATATTCGCGAGCGGCTGGGGCTGGAGGGTCGGGGCGAGGAGCTGCCGTGGGAGATGGAGCGGCTGCCTGTGCCGAAGGAGTCGACGCTGGCTTCTCTGGATTTAGCGGCTGCAGACGGTTTTCCGGACGAGGATGGCGACTGGTCGCCTTGTCGTCGGCAGTCCGAAGAGGTGGATGCGTTGCTCTCGGGCGATTGGCGCTCCTGATCGGGTATGGCAGACCGGGTCGGCGCGCCCACCTCCCTATTCCTGGAGGCAACGCAACGGAAGACCGTACGCTCGGCTGAGCCCGTCCTGCGGATAGAGTCCGCCGGGGTAGAAAACCAAGTTGCGGGCATAGGTTCCCGTCAGGGATGATGACCAACTGTATCCGCTGCTGCCGACGTCACGCAGTGCCCCAAAGCCTTTATAGTATCCTGCGTCGCGGAAGCCCGGGGCCGGTGCCGCTCGGCACACGAAGACTGGGTTTTTCTCCGCCAAGCTTGGGCCGTTCTGGGGGTTAGCCAAGGGGGTGACAATCCCCTTGGCTGCGTTCTTTGCCTACTTTCT
>CAJTNK010000013.1 GCA_910577885.1 uncultured Rikenella sp. | reverse complement strand
GCTGCGCATCGCTATAACGAGCTGTGAAACCCCACCAAAACACCCAACGGGTGCGAGCGGCACCCGGACGGCGAGAAAAACACGGCAAAAAAAATTCCCGCGAAAATCACAGCCCACTTGTTTGGACTAAAAGAAAAATAATTATCTTTGCATCCGGAAACGCCACAATAGCTCAGTCGGTAGAGCATTTCATTCGTAACGAAAAGGTCGCCAGTTCGAGCCTGGCTTGTGGCTCTGGAGGCTCTTGCAACATTGGGTTGCAGGAGCCTTTTTCGTATGAGCCGGGGCCGAAAATTCCCGGAGCACCCGGACAAAAGAGAAAAAAGCCGCGGTTTATCCCCGACAGAATCGTATATTTGGAGTATCCTTTTTTCCATCAACACAGAAAGCCATGAAACGATTCGGAATCATCGCCCTCCTACTGGCCTGTGGCAGCGGCTGTGGAAGCGTCATCGCCTCAACCGGGGCAACCATTCGGGGGACGGGGAGTGTCAAAGAGGTCAAAATCTATCCGCAGGGGGCTTACCTGACCTTGTCGGTGCCCGTGGAACTACGCGGCGGAGCGGAAGAGGAGATCGCGTTTCCCGACTTGTGGTACGCCGACCCGACGACCGTCGAGCTGAAGCTCGTGCGGGGGGCCGAGGAAGGAGTGACCTATGTGATGGAGTCTCAACAGGCCTTGCGGGGCGAGGACGTGGAGCTACAACAAGCCAACCTGCGGCGACGCGACACACTGGCCGGACGACAGACGAGACTCGAGGCCGACAGTATGGTGCTGGCGCGGGAGATCGAGTTTCTGGCGGCCAATGCCAAATTGGAGACAAATTCGGTGAGCCAGCTGTCGGCCACCGACGCCTGGATGCGGGAGCGGTATACGAAGGTGTACGAGGCCCAGCGGTTGAACCGCGAGGCACGGGCCGCACTCGACCGGGAGATTGGCGAGAACGAGCGGCAGATCCGGCAAATCGAGCGGCAGGCCAAGGCCCGGCACGTGACATGCGTTCGGGCACGGGCCAATGCGCCGCGGGCACAGCGGGCGGTGTTCGAGCTGTCATACTTCTCGAACTCGGCGCGGTGGCGACCGGTCTACTTCTTCCGGTTCGAGCCGGGCGGGACCACCGCCGAGCTGGACTACCGGGCTACGGTGTGGCAGTGGAGCCGGTTGGACTGGGAGCGGGCACCGACCTGGCTGAGCTACGGGACCCCCACCCGGTCGCTGAACCGGGCGAAGCTGAACAAGTGGTCTCTTTCATACGACCGTCCGATGTGGCGAAGTCGAGTCGTTTCGGCCGAAGCGAGTGCCATGAAGTTCGGCGGCACGTATACCGGCGAGGAAGAGCCAACGATTCTCGATCCGAACCTGGCTCGCGACGGCTCGGAGCTGACCAGTATCGAGGTGTCGGAGAACGACATCAGCTACCGGCTCGGACGACCGCTGACACTCGCTTCGTCGACCGACAGGAAGCAGATCCAACAGACCGTCGAAGTACGGCGGGACACGATTCCGGTCTTGTACGAATACGAAACGACGCCGAAAATCAGCCGCGACGTTTTGCTGCTGGCGCGGATTCCGGACTGGCAACGGCTCAACCTCACCGACGGCCGGATGAACATCTTCTGCGACGGGCGGATACTGGGGCAGTCGGAGCTCTCGGTGCGCAGCACCCGGGATACGCTCGAGATGCCGGTTATGCTGGAACCGCAGGTGGTGGTCGACCGCAAAGAGGTCGGCGACTACCAGGAACGACCCTTCGGATCGAAAATGGAGCGGTCGCAACCCTATGAAATACGCATCAAGAACAACAAAGCCTTTCCGGTGAACCTCACGGTCCGGGACCAGTACCCGGTCTCGACGAACGACGACATCGAAGTGACCCTGACGGAGAAAGCCGAAGCGGAGGTCGACCCTACCGAGGGGATACTGACCTGGCGGATCGTTTTGGCTCCGGGCGAAGAGCGGACGCTCTCGTTCGGTTACACGATACGTTACCCGAAAGGGGGATCGATCCGGTTCTAATTTCATCATCTATTAAAACAGAGAAAAGATGCGGTTCATCAGGAGTATGATCGGACTCGGGTTCACGGGACTCGTTTTGTGTGGGTGCGGCGGCGAAGAGGGCGACGGGATCGGGGAGAGCCGAACGACCGGCGGGATGCCCGCCGTCGAGATCGAGTACAACCCGACGGTGGAGAGTTTCACGACCGGGAACATCGGCCGACAGGAGGAGGTGTCGGTGACCCTGACCGAGGCCGTCGATCCGGAGGCGGAGCTCGGCAAACGGATCGAAATCGAGCCGAAAGTCAAGGGGAGTTGGAGCGTCGATGCCAACGACCCGCGTCGGATCGTATTCCGACCCAAGAACGCGTTCGACCGCGGTACCGGCTACACGGTACGGGTCGGCGTCGGGCAGCTGCTGAAGGAGCATCCGGAGGCGAAAGATTTCCGTTTCTCGTTCCGGACTTTGCCGGCCGAGGCGACCGCCGAGCTGAGCGCTTTCCGGGTCGAAGAGGACGGCAGCTATAGCGTCGAGGGGATCCTGTACACCGCCGACACGGAGGATTCGGCCCAGATCCGGCGGATGACCGACTGGAACGGACCGACCCGGAGCGGCGCGGTGCGGTGGAGCCACAGCGAGGACGGCCGGAGCCACCGCTTCACGGTCACCGGGATCGAAGCCGGAGTCCTCGCCGACAAACTGACCCTGACCGTCCGGGACAAGAAGGCCGGCTATGACAAGGCGGAGGTGCTGCGGGTGGATCTTCCGGGCCGTGGGAGCTTCGGGCTGCACTCCGTGGCCTACCGGAACGACCGCGAACAGTACATCGACGTGCGTTTCACCCGGCGGCTCGACCCCGGCCAGGACCCCGAAGGACTCGTCCGGCTCGACGGCGTGCGGAGCGTGCGCCAGGTGGAGGGGAACTGCGTGCGGATCTACCCGAACACCTCGGCCCTCGAGAGCGACCAACAGGAGGGAGGCATCAGCGTCACGGTGACCATCGACGGATCGTTGAGGTCCGCCGACGGCGAGCGGCTCGGCGAGGACCTCACGCGGACCGTCGTGCTCGACAACGGCAATCCGGCGGTGCGGTTCGTCGGCAAAGGGACCGTCGTGCCGCCGCAGACCATACGGATCGACCGCGACGGCGCGGGCGGGAAAGGCCGGGGAGTGCCGTTCCAGGCGATCGGCCTGCGGGCCGTGCGGGTCGACGTGTTCCGGATCTCGGAACGCTCCGTGGGACAATTTCTGCAGGAGAACGAACTCGACGACAACGACGGTGGCAACCTGATGCGCACCGCACGACCGGTGGCCACGCGCACCCTCTTTCTCGACGGCGGCAACAGCCGGCGGCTGCGGCAGTGGAGCACCTACTCGCTGGACCTCGACGAATTGATAGCTCCCGAGCCGGGGGCTTTGTACCGGATCGCGCTGTCGTTCGACCGTTCGATGTCCGCCCTGCCGTGCCTCCCGGCCGACGAACGACTCACCCGAGAGGCCGCCCGACAGGCCGATCGCCAGCGGCTCCGGGCGATGGAGCGGCAGTTCGACCGCGGCGGATACTACTGGGGCGGCGGCGACAGCTACGACTGGTCGGTGTACGAGTGGAAGGACCGGAACAACCCCTGCACACCGAGCTACTACTTCAACCGCACGGTACAACGCAACCTGCTGGCCAGCGACCTCGGGGTGATCGCCAAAGGGTCGGACGAGCCGCAGATGCTCTTCCTGGTGCACAGCATCTCGACGACCGATCCGGTGAAAGAGGCGCGCATCGAGCTGCGTAATTACCAGGGGCTGGCCGTGGGCGAGGGGAAGACCGACGACAACGGACAAGCCCTCGTCCGGTTCACGGGCGGGCGGCCGTACTATGCCGTCGTCTCGCGGGGCAAAGAACGCAGCTACCTGAAAGTCAACGCCGGTTCGGAGCTCTCGACCTCGACCTTCGACGTCTCGGGCGAACAGGTTCGCGAGGGGCTGCGCGGCTTCGTTTGGACCGAACGGGGCGTGTGGCGGCCGGGCGACACGATCCACCTGAACTTCGTCGCCAGCGGCATGCGGCTGCCGGAGGGACACCCGGTGACCGTCGAACTGCGTTCGCCGCTCGGACAGCTCTACCAGAAACGCGTAGCGACGCGCTCGGTCGGCGGGATCTACGGTTTCACCCTCGCCACCGCGCCCGAGGCGCCGACCGGCGTCTGGAACGCTACGGTGTCGGTGGGGGGCGCCACGTTCGGCAAACGGCTCCGGATCGAGACCGTCAAACCCAACCGGCTGAAGATCGACCTGCGTTTCCCGGGCCGGTACATCGAACGGGGCAAGCCGATGAATGCCCTGCTGCACGGCGAGTGGCTCACCGGGGCGAAGGTGGGCGGCCTGCGCTATACGATCGAGACCGAGCTGCAGGCTCTCCGGAGCGGTTTCGAGGGCTATCCGCGGTACGTGTTCGACAACCCGTACTTGGATTTCGGCCCGGAGCGGGCGCCGGAGATCACCGGACAGACCGACGTGGCGGGCGATGCCCGCATCACCGCCGTCCTGAACGGCGGCGAGCATTCCGGCGGGATGTTGCAGGCCCGGCTGACCACCCGCCTGTTCGAGCCTTCGGGGAGCGAAGCGAGCGTCGACGTCACCACCATGCTCTACTCCCCGTACGATGCCTATGTCGGGATACGTCCGCCGGCCGGTGCCGACGAGCAATTGCCCACCGGACAAAACCACCGGTTCGAGATCGCCACCGTCCGGCCCGACGGAGAGCCGCTCGGCGGACGGAGCGTCGCGGTGAACGTCTACCGGGTGGAATGGCACTGGTGGTGGAGTTCCGAGCGGAACGAGCTGGCGCGTTACGTCTCCTCGCACAACCTGAAACCGGTGCGAAGCGAGCGCCTGGAGAGCTCGACCGAAGGCAAGACCGTCTACACGCTCAACCTGAAAAACTCGGAGTGGGGGACCTATTACATCACGGCGAAAGACCTGAAAAGCGGCCATGAGTCGGCGGTGCTGGTCTACGCCGACTGGCCGGACTACGGCAACCGCCGCCACGAAGGGGGCGAGGGGGCGATGCGGCTGGCCGTGTCGGTGGACCGCAAGAGCTACCACGCGGGCGATCGGGCGACGGTAAGTTTCCCGGCCGTGGCCGGGGCACGGGCCATCGTCTCGGTCGAAAACGGGTCGCGGGTGGTGGAGACCTTCCTGCTCCGGTGCGACCGCGACGGAGCGGTGCGACACACCTTCGACGTGACGCCGGCCATGCAGCCGAACGTCTACCTGAACGTCACCCTGCTCCAACCGTACGACACCGTGAAGAACGACCTGCCGGTGCGGCTGTACGGGATCGTTCCGCTGACCGTCACTTCGGCGGCCGGACGGCTGGAACCCGTGATCGGCGCACCGGCCCAGGTGCTGCCGGAGTCGGAGCTTGCGGTCACCGTCTCGGAAAAGAACGGCCGGGCCTGCGCCTATACGCTCGCGCTGGTGGACGAGGGATTGTTGGACCTCACGCGGTTCCGGACACCCGACCCGTGGGAGGCCTTCAATGCCCGGGTGGCCTTGGGCGTTTCGACTTGGGACATCTATAACAACGTCCTGGGTGCTTACGGCGGCCGGATCGAACAGATGTTCGCCATCGGGGGCGACACGGAGCTGAGTCCGGTGGGGAGACCCTCCGTGAGCCGTTTTCCGCCGGTGGTGCGGTACGTGGGCACCTTCGAACTGGCCAAAGGGGAAAAAGCCACCCACAAAATCACGCTGCCGGCCTATATGGGTCGGGTGCGGGCGATGGTCGTGGCGGCGGCTCCGGAGGCCGATGGCGGGAACGGTGCCTGGGGAGCGGCCGAACGGAGCATCACGGTCCGTTCGCCGCTGATGGTACTGGGCTCTGCGCCGCGGGCGGTGGCGCCGGGCGACGAGTTCGAGGTGCCGGGGACCCTCGTCGCCACGCAAGAGCGGATCGGAGCGGTCACCGCCGAGATCACGGTCGACAAACGGATCTTTACGGTGGTCGGAACGGCGCGACAGACCGCCACCCTCACGACAACCGGCGAACAGATCGTCCGGTTCCGGCTCAAGGTGAACGAATCGGCGGCGGCAGGAGCGGCCGCAGGCGGTCACATCGAGCTGAGCGCCTCGACCGCGACAGGACGGAAGTCGCACTACGGCATGGACGTACCGTTGCGGCGGCTTTCGCTGCCGGTGGCACAGGGCGAAAACCACACGGTGGCGCCTGGCGAGACGTGGAACGGCCAAAGGCCTTTGGTCGGTCTGGCCGGTACGCAGCGAATGATGCTCGACGTGTCGTCGATGGAGCCGATCGGGGCGGCCCAACGGATGGAATACCTCTCGAACTACCCGTACGGATGTGTCGAACAAATTACCTCGTCGGCCTTTCCGCTGCTCTACCTGCCTGCGCTGACGGATCTATCGGCCGACGAACAGACCGAGGCACGAGCGACGGTCGAAGGGGTATTGGAGCGTTACAAACACTACGCCACGCCGGACGGAGCGATGGGCTACTGGCCGGGCAGCGGGTCGGCCAGCTCCTGGGGGTCGGCCTATGCGCTGCACTTCATGGCCGCCGCCGGACAGCGCGGCTACAGCCTGCCGACGGGAGTTTACGACCGGTTGCAGAAGGCGGTGAAGAGCGCGGCGGTGCGGTGGAACGCCTCGGAAAACGAGGCCCTGAACCTGATACAGGCCTATCAGCTCTATGCACTGGCCCTGTCGGGCGCGCCGGAACTCGGAGCGATGAACCGGCTCCGACAGAGCGATCGCATGACGGTCGAGACACGGTGGATGCTGGCAGCGGCCTATGCGGCGGCGGGACGAACCGACATGGGGCGGGCCGTCGCCACGGGAGCCGTGGCGACGGCCGATTCCACGCAGTCGGCCGAGACACTGCGACTACAGCGGACAGCCACCTACGGGTCGGCGGAACGGGCCCTGGCGGTGCAGCTGCTGGCCGAGACGCTGCTCGGCAGGCAGGGCGAAGCTGCCGAACAGGTCAAAGCGCTCTCGCGGAAACTCGCTTCGAACGCTTGGATGAGTACCCAAACAACCGCCTGGAGCCTGGTGGCGATGGGCGAGTATGCGACGCGCAACGGCCGGGCCGAGAGACTCGACTTCGCCTGGAGCGCGGCCGACGAAAAAGGATCCGTGACGGGCGAAGCGGGGAAGACGGTGTGGACAAAGACGTGGACGAATCCTTCGACCGGGCTTCTTTCGGTGGTCAACCGGACCGGCGGACCGCTCTACATCCGAACGGTGGCTTCGGGTGTGGCATCGGGTCGCGACGTCCCGGCCACGCGCAACGGGCTGGAGGTCACGGTACGTTACACGGACGGTGCGGGACGGACGGTCGACGCCGGGTCGCTGGCCCAGGGGACGGACTTCGTAGCGGAGGTCACGGTACGAAACCTGACGGCCGAACCGCTCTCGGATCTGATGCTCTCGGAACCGGTGGCTTCGGGGTGGGAGATCCGACCCGACAGCGGCCGGGAGATGCCGGGCGTGGGCTACCGCGACTTGCGCGACGACCGGGCCGACAGTTTCATACCGACGCTGGCTCCGGGCGGCTCGGTGACCGTCACCACGCGCCTGAACGCCACCTACGCCGGCCGTTACACGCTGCCGGCGATCCGCTGTGCGGCGATGTACGACGACTCGGTGGCCGGAAACACAGCCTCGACCACAGCTACTGTCTATTAACATCCTCTCCTTTAGCGACGGGAGGGTACTGTCCCTTTCTTGAAAGAAAGGGACCCAAAGAACTTCCGAGGATGCTTGCGCATCCTAACTCTATCTCGGTACAGTGTCTGCCCTGTCTTTGGTGTGGGGTTTCCGGTGTCGGCGCGCTAAGGTTATAATTACATAACGCGCCGCACCGAGAAAACCCCACACCAACAACGAGCAAAGAACCTTGTGACCCGGATGGCTTAAAAGTGCGAAGCACTTTGCTAAAGTTTTTTGGTTCTTTTTGTTCACAAAAAGAACAGTTCTATACCGTAGCCAAGGAGGAGTTATGAACAAGTTACTGACAATCGTCGTTGCCGGGGGGAGCGGGCGGCGGATGGGGGGAGAGACCCCGAAACAGTTTTTGGAGGTGGGTGGAGAGCCGATTTTGATGCGGAGTTTGCGCCGACTGTCGGAGGGGGTGGAACGGTTTTTAACAACCTGTTCACCGAGTGTGGATGAAAGCGTGGATAATTCGAAAGAATCAACAAGTTACCCACATCCCGCCCTCCCGGGTGAATCGCCAAATGTGAACAACTTTGTGCATAAGATCGTCCTCGTCCTACCCGAAGCACACCGACAACGGTGGCAGGAGCTCTGCCGAAAGCACCGCTTTCGAGTGCCCCACACGGTCGTGACAGGCGGAGAAACCCGCTTTCACTCCGTGCGAAACGGACTCGCCGTAGAACCGGAGGCGGATTTGGTACTGGTGCACGACGGCGTGCGACCGTTCGTCGACGACCGTACCATCGCGGCGGTCATCGCCGCCGCATGGCGATACGGGGCAGCGGTTCCGGCCGTTCCGGTGGTCGACTCGCTGCGGCGCGTCGACCCCGAGGGCGACACCCGAACACCCCGCAGCGAAGCGGTAGACCGCTCTGCCTATCGAGCCGTACAGACCCCCCAAGGATTCCGGGGCGAATGGCTCAGGCGGGCCTATGCCGCACCGTACGACGAGCGGTTCACCGACGACGCCTCGGTGGTCGAACGGACCAGTACCGGTCGCATCGTCCTCACCGAAGGTACGCCCACCAACCTCAAAATCACCACCCCCGTGGACCTGATCCTCGCCGAGGCCTTGCTCCGCCAACCTGCGGGAAGCCCCATGCCCGCACACAACAACAGAGACAAAAACCTTAAGTAACCATACCACACACACCATGATCCGAATCCTCGACGAACAAAACTCGATCCTCGCTCGCTATGTCTCGCAACTGCGCGACGAGGTGATTCAACGCGACCCGATGCGGTTCCGGCGCAACCTGGAACGAACCGGCGCCGTAATCGCCTACGAGATAAGCAAAACGCTGAATTACAGACAACAGACCGTTGTCACCCCTCTGGGCGAAGCCGAAATGATGCTCCCGACGGACGAAATCGTAATCGCCTCGATCCTCCGGGCCGGCATGCCGATGCACAACGGTTTTCTGAACGTGTTCGACGATGCGGCGAACGCCTTTGTGTCGGCCTTCCGCAAGTACAGCAAAGACGGAACGATGAAAATCGTATTGGAACAGGTCACCACGCCGAACCTCGAAGGAAAAACACTCATCATCGTCGACCCGATGCTGGCCACCGGCGCATCGATCGAGATGGCCTACTATGCCCTCCTCGAAAAAGGCGGCGTACCGGCGCATACCCACCTGGCGGCCGTGATTTCGTCGACCGACGGGATCGACTTCGTACGCAAACGGCTCCCGATGGACCACGTCACACTCTGGACCGCGGCAGTCGACGAGGAAATGACCGTCAAATCCTACATCGTACCCGGAATCGGAGACCCCGGAGACCTGGCTTACGGCAAAAAACTATAAACCGTACTATTTATTGTAATCATTCTTCAACGACCGGATAGAACTGTTCTTTTTGTGAACAAAAAGAACAAAAAAAACTTTCAGATAGCATACGCTATGCCTTAGGCTCCGCAGTCCTTAGGGTATGGGTGGGGCTTTCTCGGTGCGGCGCGTAAGGTAATTACTGCTTTATCGCGCCGACACCGGAAAGTCCCCACCCAAACACAGGCTGACACGGCCAAAGCATCCCAACGGGATGCGCTCGGAAGTCTTTTGGGTACCTTTTCTTCAGAAAAGGTACAGTACCCTCCTGTTGCTAATGAACGACTGCAATATATAGTAAGTTTTAGTTTTTTCGAATTCCCCATCCCGACCAGGCCACAACCAGCGTCACCAACGGGCTCAGCCAGCAAAAGACGGCGAACGGCAAGTAAACCAACGTCGGCACCCCGAGGATCGTTGCTTGTGTCGCCCCGCACGTGTTCCAGGGGATCAACACCGAAGTCGCCGTCCCTACGTCTTCGAGCGTCCGGCTCAACAACCGGGGTTGCAAGCCGTTCTGGCGAAAAGCACCGAGAAACATCTTGCCCGGCACCACGATCGACATATATTGGTCTCCGGTCGTGAGGTTGAAGAGCAGACAACTTCCCGTGGCGGTGGACACCAGTCCGCCCGTCGACCGGACACGGCTCAGAATCGCCGTCGTAATCCGTTCCAGGAACCGGCCCGCCTCCATCACCCCGCCGAAAACCATCGCCGTGATGATAAGCCACACCGTATTGAGCATACCGGCCATCCCGCCCGTCGCCAAGAGCTCGTCCACCGCCGCATCGCCCGTCTGTGGAGCGATAGCGCCGTACAGCGAACGGGTCAGCACCTCATACCCCGCACCGAGAGTCAACCGCCCCTCGGGCACGAGCGTCGCGAGCAGCTCCCGCTGGAACAAAGCCGCGGCCCCGACCGCAATCACCGAACCGATCATCAGCACCGCCACGGCCGGGATCTTTTTCACGATCATCACCACCACCAGCACCGGAATCAGCAACAGCCACGGCGAAATCCGATACGTCCCCGCAATGGTCCGTTGGAAAGTCTCCACACCGGACGCCGCCGCCTCGCTCTGCCCTCCGACCACGACGGTCAGCACGCCGAAAGCCGCCAACGTGAGCAGAATCGACGGCACGGTGGTTTGCATCATGTAGCGGATGTGAACAAACAGATCGGTGCCCGTGACGGCCGACGCGAGGTTCGTCGTATCGCTCAACGGCGACACCTTGTCGCCGAAGTACGCCCCCGAGATAATGGCCCCGGCCGTCATCGCCATGTCGAATCCGAGCGCCTGTCCGATCCCGATCAACGCGACGCCGATCGTGGCGATCGTCGACCACGAGCTGCCGGTGGCCACCGCCACGGCAGCCGCAATCACGACACAAGCCGGCAGAAAATAAGCCGGCCTCAGGATCTCGAGCCCGTAGTAGATCATGGTCGGAATCACGCCGCTAATCATCCAGCTCCCGGAGAGCATCCCCACCATCAGCAGGATCAGAATAGCCGGCAGCGACGCACTGATGGTATGCACCATGCCTTGCATGATCTCAGCCCACCGGACGCCGTTCCACACCGCAATCCCGGCCCCGACCCCCGAAGCGACCAGCAAGGAGAGTTGGTTGGCTCCGGCCAACGCATCGGCGCCGGTGCCGAGCACCGTGACCATAATCAGCCCGAGCAGCACGAGAATCGGCACAAGCGATTGAACAATAGAGGGTTGCTTTGGATTCATAGGGATGGTTCTGAGATGAACAAACGTGACAAAAGTACGGATTTTATTCCGTTCGAGGATTTCTCCGTCCGGAGTCGCGGGGTTCATCCGGCACACAAAGATCGAAAGTTGCGGGACCTTTCGAATTCCTCCGCCGACAAGCTTTACACCAAAACCGAGAGGATAACTCGGGAAACAACATCGGCGGGCCCAAACGGACTCGCCGACACGCTGAAAAACTGGAAATCGAAGAAAAAAGGGTTATTCCTGCCCCTCCTCCTCATCTTCGTCCTCCGATTCGTCGATCGGTTCGAGCCGGTATTTCGTCGGAGTTCCCTCCGGCTCACGGAAGATTCGGTACATTTCACCCGTACTGAACTCGGGGCCTTGAATCAGCGGAGCAATGTCGTCCAGCATCTCCCACTCGAACTCCGAAACGGCCTCGTTGCACGCTCGCAGATCGTGCGGGTTATTCGTTGCCCAGATCAACGGGAAAATGTCCACGTAGGTCCAAATGCCCAATTCCGGATCCTTGGGCCCGTAGGCCGAACTGCACGGGATCCGGTCGCCGAGCTTGTAGTTCCAGTCGCCGTCGCCCACCACACGAAGCCGACAACCCCGAATCTCAGCCCGTGCGGTCGCCTCTTCGTCCTCCTTGCGAGAGAACGTGTGCTGCGGTTTCGACCAGAAATCCTCCCACAGGGCATCGGCCTCCTCCTCCTTACCCTCTTCGTACAGCCGGTCCCACTCGGCGTCCAGCGTGCGGTCCCACTCAGCCTGGACCTGTTCGGTTTTTTCGGCATACAGCTCCTGCGAGATCTCGTTGCCCTGTCCGTCGAAATAGCGGTAGACCGTCCGTTTGCCGGTTCCGGTTTCGAGGTTGACGAGCCCGGCGACCGTCAGCGGATCGGTCCGCACCACCACGGATCCCAGCAGGGTGGAATCCCAGTAGAGTTCGTACAGACTCCGGAGCGCGTGGATCGGTTGTCCGATGTCGTAGAGCCAGAACCAAGCGATCGCCAGCGACAAAACGCCCAGTGTGATGGTCCACCAGCGTAGCAGCAGGATCAGCCAAACACCCAGCGCAAGGAACAAAAGGCCCCACAAGAGCGCTTTTTGGATCATCCCTATGATCTCTTTTCGGCGCCGGTCGTATTTCCGGATGCGTTTCTTATCGATTTTGATGTGGGCCGCCCGCGAGGCCTGTCCTACTTTGTCAGCCGTTCCGGCCGTTCCGATTTGCGAGAGGTCCGTTTCCTGAGGTGCTTCTGCCATGGCTAAATAGATTAAAGGTCAAACTTTCCGACAAAGTTACCATCTATTTTGAATTATTATCCACTTACCCGTCCAAACAACAGACCCCTCTCATTCCAACCAATTCCCTCAGATATTCCTCAAGGTCTTGCTACGTAACCGACCAACAGACCGGTGTCTCGCTCCAGGGCACCCGTGCAGGCTCCGTACCGAAAAACCGCGATTTGTAAGCAACCGTGACTTTGGGCACGCGAAGACTGGAGCGTGTTTTGCAAAGCCCCCTTGGCGTCAGCCCTTTCTCGAGTCGCCGCCACCCCACGCGGCGCGAGGTGCCGCTCGGCACTCGAAGATTGGGTTTTGCTCGGCAAAATCCGCTGGCGGCAACTCGCTTTGAGCTAAAAAACGGTCTCAAACCGCGCGCCTTTTTCCGTACAGCCGTCTTGAAGAGACGGGCGGGCCGTCGCCTCCCCCCGCGACGGGTCCGGTGCCGCTCGGCACTCGAAGACTGGTGTTTGCTCCGACGAGCCGCGCAGGCGACGGACCGAAAAAACTACTCAGCCGCCTGCTCCGTCCAACGGTTTCGGTCCGCGCGCCTGGGCGATTCATTCTATTTTGCGATTAGCAAAATAGTTGAATCGCTCTTAAGGCGGGGCGCGCGGAATCTCGAGAGAACTGCCCTCAGGCCGGGCAGGCCCCGCTTACGCCGCGGGGGCGGTGCCTCCCGGCACCCGGTACTGGCCATTCGGGCGAGAAAACAATCTTTGTCCGCGCGCGGGCGGAAGTTGGGTTTGCTCGGCAACAAGCTACGACGGCCCTGCGCGGGCGGCGGACGTAAAGGGCGAAACTAAACAGAAAAAAACACAGCAAAAGCCCCAACGGGGCCCCCGATGCTGCGCATCGCATGGCCCATCCGGCAGAGAAAAACTGTCTCTGTCCGCACAAGCCTTCGCAAAGTCTACCCTACCCCCAAAAAAACCGGGAGCCCTTTCCGTCAGAAAGGAGCTCCCGGCATTCATCAATCGACCCGAAGTCGCTCTACACTACTCGACCACCAGCCCATCGGCAGAAGCCTCCGCCGCCGACGCCACCGAGCCTTTCGGACCGACAACCAGGTCCTGGAAGTCGCGCACCCCCGTCCCCGCTGGAATCAAGTGGCCGCAAATGACGTTCTCTTTCAGCTTCTCGAGCGGGTCGACCTTCGCATGGATCGCCGCCTCGTTCAAGACCTTGGTGGTCTCCTGGAACGAAGCCGCCGACATGAAACTGCTCGTCTGCAACGCGGCACGGGTAATCCCCTGCAAAACCTGATCCGAAGTCGCCGGTACCGCATCGCGCACCTCAACCTCCCTCAAGTCCTTGCGCCGCAACGTCGAGTTCTCGTCCCGCAGCTGACGCAGCGTCACGATCTGGCCCGCACGCAACGCGGTCGAATCACCCGCATCCGTAACGACCTTCTTTTCGTAGATATCGTCGTTTTCCTCCATGAAGTCCCACTTGTCGACAATCTGCTCCGGCAAGAAACGGGTATCCCCCGGATCCTCGATCCGAACTTTGTTCATCATCTGACGAACGATGATCTCGAAGTGCTTGTCGTTGATCTTCACACCCTGCATCCGGTAGACCTCCTGAATCTCGTTCACGATATACTCCTGCACCTTGGTCGGCCCCTGGATCGAGAGGATGTCGTCCGGCGTAATGGCCCCGTCCGACAGCGGCATACCGGCACGGATATAGTCGTTCTCCTGCACCAAGATCTGTTTCGACAGCGGAACCAGGTACTTCTTCACCTCGCCCGTGCGCGAGGTCACGGCAATCTCGCGATTCCCGCGCTTGATCTTACCGAACGACACCTCGCCGTCGATCTCCGACACCACCGCCGGATTGCTCGGATTACGCGCCTCGAACAGCTCCGTTACCCGCGGAAGACCCCCCGTGATGTCGCCCGCCTTGCCCACGGCACGCGGAATCTTAATCAGGATATCCCCCGCAGCCACCTTCGCATTCTCCTTCACCACGATATGCGCACCCACCGGCAAGTTGTACTGCTTCTGCTCCTCGCCCGACTTGTCGAGAATCCGGATCGTCGGGTTCTTGGTCTTATCCCGCGACTCGATAATCACCTTCTCGCGATAACCGGTCGTTTCGTCCGACTCCTCGCGATAGGTCACGTTCTCGATCACACTGTCGAAGGTCACCTTACCGCCGAACTCGGAGATAATAACCGCATTATACGGGTCCCATTCGCACAGCAAATCCCCCTTCGAGACCTTATCCCCGGTGTTGACATACAGCGTAGCCCCGTACGGCAAGTTGGCATTGTACAGCGTAGCCCCCGTATTGTCATCGACGATCCGAAGATCGGCCAACCGACTAATCACCATATAGACCTTCCGCCCGGTATCGTCCTTGCGTTCGACCATCCGGAGTTCGTCGATCTCGATATGCCCGTCATATCTGGCCACGATCTTGTTGTCGGCCGCCGAACCACCGGCAACCCCCCCGACGTGGAACGTCCGCAAGGTCAGCTGCGTCCCCGGCTCCCCGATAGACTGCGCCGCGATAACCCCAACGACTTCCCCCTTCTGCACCATCCTACCGGTGGCCAAGTTCCGCCCATAACATTTAGCACAAACCCCCTTCCGTGATTCGCAAGTGAGCACCGAGCGAATTTCGACCATCTCGATCGGAGACTCTTCGATCGCCTTGGCGATATCCTCCGTAATCTCCTCCCCGGCACGGACAATCAGCTCGTTGTTCAACGGATTGTAGATGTCGTGCACCGACGTCCGACCCAGGATCCGCTCATACAGCGACTGCACCACCTCTTCGTTCCGTTTGATGGCCGTAGCCTGCAAACCGCGCAACGTACCGCAATCCTCCTCATTGATAATGACGTCCTGCGCCACATCGACCAAACGCCGGGTCAGGTACCCTGCATCGGCAGTCTTCAGTGCCGTATCCGCCAACCCCTTCCGCGCACCGTGCGTCGAGATGAAGTACTCCAACACGCTCAACCCCTCCTTGAAGTTCGACAAGATCGGGTTTTCGATAATCTGAGCCGCCTCGGCCGTCGACTTCTGCGGCTTGGCCATCAAACCACGCATCCCCGACAGCTGACGGATCTGCTCTTTCGAACCCCGGGCCCCCGAGTCCAACATCATGTACACCGGGTTGAACCCTTGGTCATCCTCCGTCAACTGTTTCAACACCGTATGGGTCAATTTCGAATTGGTGTGCGTCCAGATGTCGATGATCTGGTTATACCGCTCGTTGTTCGTAATGAACCCCATGTTGTAGTTCTCCATCACCTCGGCCACCTGGTCGTACCCGTCCTGTACCAACGCCTCTTTCTCCTTCGGAATAATCACGGCATCCAGGTTGAAGCTCAACCCGCCCCGGAAAGCCATCTTATACCCCAGCGCCTTGATATCGTCCAGGAAGTTCGCAGTAACGGCGGCACCGCACTGTTTCATCACGTCCCCGATAATATCCCGCAAAGACTTCTTGGTCAGCAGCATGTTGATATACCCGACCTGCGTCGGAACCACCTGGTTGAAGATGATCCGACCCACCGTGGTATCGATGATATTCCCCGGCCCAAGTCTGAGTTTCACCTCGGCGTGCAAGTCCACCCGCCCCTCGTTATGGGCAATAATCGCCTCTTCGGCCGAGTAGAACACAAGGCCCTCGCCCTTAACCCCTTTCCGCGGCTTGGTGATGTAATAAAGCCCCAAGACCATGTCCTGCGACGGCACGGTGATCGGCGCCCCATTGGCCGGGTTCAAAATATTGTGCGACCCGAGCATCAAAAGCTGTGCCTCCAAAATGGCGGCATTCCCCAGCGGCAAGTGAACGGCCATCTGGTCACCGTCGAAGTCGGCATTAAATGCCGTACAAGCCAGCGGATGCAGCTGCAGCGCTTTCCCTTCGATCAACTTCGGCTGGAAAGCCTGGATCCCCAAGCGGTGCAACGTTGGAGCCCGGTTCATCAACACCGGATGTCCCTTGATGACATTCTCGAGAATATCCCAAATCACCGGATCCTTGCGGTCGATGATCTTCTTGGCGCTCTTCACGGTCTTCACGATCCCCCGCTCGATGAGCTTCCGCACAACGAACGGCTTGTAAAGTTCCGCCGCCATGTCCTTCGGAATCCCCATCTCGTGCATCTTCAGCTCCGGACCCACGACAATCACCGAACGGGCCGAATAGTCCACCCGCTTCCCGAGCAGATTCTGACGGAACCGACCCTGTTTCCCCTTCAATGAGTCGCTGAGCGATTTCAACGGCCGATTGCTTTCCGTCTTCACAGCATTCGACTTACGTGAATTATCGAACAAGCTGTCCACCGCCTCCTGCAACATACGCTTCTCGTTCCGCAAAATCACCTCCGGCGCCTTGATCTCGATCAACCGTTTCAGGCGGTTGTTCCGGATAATCACACGCCGATAGAGGTCATTCAAGTCAGAGGTGGCAAACCGCCCCCCGTCCAACGGAACCAACGGCCTCAACTCCGGCGGTATCACCGGCAGCACGCGCATAATCATCCACTCCGGCTTATTCACCTCCCGGCTGGCCCGGAATGCCTCCACGACATTCAGCCGCTTCAGCGCCTCGCTCTTCCGCTGCTGCGAAGTCTCGGTCGACGCCTTGTGCCGCAACGAGTACGACAGCTCGTCCAAGTCCACCCGCTGCAACATCATCTCCAGTGCCTCAGCCCCCATCATCGCGATGAACTTATTCGGATCGTTATCCTCCAACGCGCGATTCCCCTTGGGCAAAGTTTCGAGAAGATCCAAGTACTCCTTCTCGGTCAGCAAATCACCCTCTTCGACCCCTTCGGCAGCCCCCTTCTGGATCACGATATACCGTTCGTAGTAGATAATCATGTCCAGCTTCTTGGTCGGAATCCCGAGCAGGTAGCCGATCTTATTGGGCAAACTCCGGAAATACCAGATATGGGCCACCGGAACCACCAACTGAATGTGCCCCATCCGCTCCCGCCGCACCTTCTTCTCCGTCACCTCCACGCCACAACGGTCACAAACGATCCCCTTATACCGAATCCGCTTGTACTTCCCGCAATGACACTCGTAGTCCTTCACCGGACCGAATATCCGCTCGCAAAACAACCCGTCCCGCTCCGGCTTATAAGTCCGGTAGTTGATGGTCTCGGGCTTCAAAACCTCACCGCTCGACTTCTCCAATATCTGCTCCGGAGAGGCCAACGATATCGTGATCTTCTGATAATTCCCCGGAGACTTCGTCTCCTTATTATTGTATGCCATGTTTTTCTCTTTTATTCTGTCTAACCTACTTTCTCTTTTTATTATTCTCTCTTCGTTGAACCGGAGGGTACTGTTCTTTTTGTGAACAAAAAGAACCAAAAAAACTTCAGAACGCATCCCTACGGGATGCTTTGGCCGTGTCAGCCCGGTCTTTGGGTGGGGCTTTCTCGGTGCGGCGCATAAGGTAATTACTGCTTTAGCGCGCCGACACCGGAACGCCCCACCCATGCCCTAAGGACTGCGGAGCCTAAGGCGTAGCGTATGCTAGCTCAAAAGTTTTTGGTGCCGCTTTTTTCAAAAAGCGGCAGTTCCAGCCAACTCAATAAAGAAAGAACAATACCAAAAAGAGTAGTTGATTACTCGAGTTTGACATTGAGCCCGAGGCCGCCGAGTTCGTGCAAGAGGACGTTCATCGCCTCCGGAATGCCCGGTTGCGGCATGTTATCCCCCTTGACAATCGCTTCGTAAGCCTTGGCGCGTCCGACGACGTCGTCCGACTTGATGGTCAATATTTCCTGCAAAATATTAGCCGCCCCGAACGCCTCGAGCGCCCAGACTTCCATCTCCCCGAAACGCTGACCCCCGAACTGCGCCTTACCGCCCAGCGGCTGTTGGGTAATCAGCGAGTACGGACCGATCGAGCGGGCGTGCATCTTGTCGTCGACCATGTGGCCCAGCTTGAGCATGTAGATCACCCCGACCGTCGCCGGCTGGTGGAACATCTCGCCGGTGCCCCCGTCATAGAGATACGTCCGACCTGAACGCGGAATCCCCGCCTTCTCTGCATACTCGTTGATCTCGTCCAAATTGGCCCCGTCGAAAATCGGAGTCGCGAACTTAACCCCCAGCTCACGACCAGCCCAACCCAAAACAGTCTCGTAGATCTGCCCCAGGTTCATACGGCTCGGCACACCCAGCGGGTTCAGCACGATATCCACGATCGTACCATCGGCCAAGAACGGCATATCCTCGTCACGAACCACCTTCGCCACAATCCCTTTGTTCCCGTGACGACCGGCCATCTTATCCCCCACACGGAGCTTCCGCTTCTTGGCAATGTAAACCTTCGCCAGCTGAATGATCCCCGACGGAAGTTCATCCCCGTTCGTAATGTTGTACTTCTCGCGCTTGAGGTGCGCATCCAACTCCTTGTACTTGATAATGAAGTTGTTGACCAAAGCCTTGATCAACTCGTTCTTATCCTTGTCGGAAGTCCACTTCGTGGGGTTGATATTCAGGTAATCCAGCTCCTGCAGCGTCTTCTGCGTGAACTTGGTCCCCTTCTCGATCACCTCCATCCCGAAGTAATCCTGCACACCGGTAGCGGTCTTCCCGTTCACCAACGACCACAACTTCGTCACCAATACATCCCGCAACGCAGCCACCTCTTTGTTGAAATTAGCTTCGGCGCGTTCGATCTGCGACTTTTCGCTGGTCTTGGCCCCCTTCTTCGCCCCCGACACCTCTTTCCCGGCCCGGGTGAAGATCTTCTTGTCCACAACCACCCCGAACAGACTCGGCTGAGCCTTCAACGAAGCATCCTTCACATCGCCGGCCTTATCCCCAAAAATAGCCCGCAGCAGTTTCTCTTCCGGACTCGGGTCGCTCTCGCCCTTCGGCGTGATCTTACCGATCAGGATATCCCCCGGCTTCACATTGGCACCGATACGGATCACCCCGTTTTCGTCCAGGTCCCGCGTAGCGTCCTCGCTGACGTTCGGAATGTCGCTCGTAAGCTCCTCGACACCGCGCTTCGTATCCCGAACCTCCATGATATACTCGTCCACATGCACCGAGGTAAAGATATCCTCGCGCATCATCCGTTCCGAGATCACGATAGCGTCCTCGAAGTTATACCCCTGCCACGGCATGAAAGCCACCTTCAGGTTCCGTCCCAAGGCCAGCTCGCCGTTCTCGGTCGAATACCCCTGGGTCAGAATCTGCCCCTTCACGACCCGTTCTCCCTTCCGCACCATCGGCTTCAAGGTAATCGAGGTGCTCTGGTTGGTCTTCCGGTACTTCGGCAGCTTGTACACCGTCACTTCCGGATCGAACGAAACGAACTTTTCGTCCTCCGTCCGATCATATTTGATATGGATCTCGGTCGAGTCCGAATGGACGATCTCGCCATCCCGCTCCGCAACGACCTGGGTCCGGCTATCCCCAACAACCGCCCCCTCCAAACCGGTCCCCACAATCGGAGCCTCAGATCGCAACAACGGCACAGCCTGCCGCATCATGTTCGAACCCATCAACGCACGGTTCGCGTCGTCATGCTCCAAGAACGGAATCAACGAAGCCGCAATCGACGCGATCTGGTTCGGCGCCACGTCCATCAACTGGACCTGGTCCGGCGTCACCACCGGGAAGTCCCCATCCAATCTGGCCTTGATTTGTTCGTCGGTCAAGGTCCCGTCCGGAGCCACCTTCGCCTCGGCCTGCGCAATCACCAGCCCCTCTTCCTCCTCGGCGCTATAGAACCGGATGTGCGAGTTATCGATATCCACCTTCCCGCCTTCGACCGTCCGATACGGGGTCTCGATAAAGCCCATATCGCTGATCTTCGCAAACACGCACAATGACGAAATCAGCCCGATATTCGGACCTTCCGGCGTTTCGATCGGGCACAACCGCCCGTAGTGCGTATAGTGCACGTCCCGCACCTCGAACCCAGCCCGCTCCCGCGAAAGCCCCCCCGGCCCCAAAGCCGACAACCGCCGCTTATGCGTCAACTCCGCCAGCGGGTTGGTCTGGTCCATGAACTGACTGAGCTGGTTGGTCCCGAAGAACGAGTTAATGACGCTCGACAAGGTCTTCGCATTAATCAAGTCCACCGGCGTAAACACCTCGTTATCCCGCACATTCATCCGCTCCCGAATGGTCCGCGCCATCCGCGCAAACCCGACGCTGAACTGATTGGCCAGCTGCTCCCCGACAGTCCGCACCCGCCGGTTACTCAAGTGGTCGATATCGTCGACATCGGTCTTCGAGTTAATCAGCTGGATCAGGTACTTGATAATGGCGATCATATCCTCGCGCGTCAACACCTTGACCTCGCTCGGAATATCCAAATTCAGTTTCTTATTAATCCGGAACCGCCCCACATCCCCCAAGTCATACCGCTTGTCCGAGAAGAAGAGCTTGTCGATCACATCCCGTGCCGTAGCCTCATCCGGCGGCTCGGAGTTGCGCAGCTGGCGGTAGATATAGACCACCGCTTCCTTCTCCGAGTTACACGGGTCTTTCTGCAGCGTATTGTAAACGATCGAGTAATCACTGGACGAAGCCTGTTCCTTATGCAGCAACAAGGTCTTCTCCCCCGACTCCAGGATCTCGTCGATATGCTCCTCGCCCAAAACCGTCTCGCGGTCGATGATAATCTCGTTCCGCTCGATGGAAACCACCTCGCCGGTATCCTCGTCCACAAAGTCCTCGGTCCACGACTTCAGAACCCGCGCCGCCAATTTCCGCCCCACGGCCTTCTTCAGATTGGCCTTGTTGACCTTGATCTCATCGGCCAGGTCGAAAATCTCCAGGATCTGCCGATCGCTCTCGAAGCCGATCGCCCGCAACAGCGTAGTCACCGGCAACTTCTTCTTCCGGTCGATATACGCATACATCACGTTATTGATATCCGTCGCGAACTCGATCCACGAACCCTTGAACGGAATAATCCGCGCACTGTACAACTTGGTCCCGTTCGAGTGCATGCTCTGGCCGAAGAAAACCCCCGGCGACCGGTGCAACTGCGACACAATGACCCGTTCCGCCCCATTGATGACGAACGTCCCCCGCGGCGTCATATACGGAACGGCTCCGAAATAGACATCCTGCACCACCGGATCGAAATCCTCGTGTTCCGGGTCCGTACAGTACAGCTTCAATTTGGCCTTCAGCGGCACGCTATAGGTCAAACCGCGCTCCAAACACTCGTCGATCGAGTATCTCGGCGGGTCGATATAGTAGTCGATGAACTCCAACACGAAGTTATTCCGCGTATCATTGATCGGGAAGTTCTCCATGAAGACTTTGTACAAGCCCTCATCGAGTCGATTCTCCGCGGTAGTCTCAAGCTGGAAAAAGTCTTTGAAAGATTTGAGCTGCACCTCCAGAAAGTCAGGATAGTCCATCCTGAGGTTCGACGAGGCGAAGCTGATCCGCTGCGGCTTCCGACCGGAAACGCCTGCAGCAGAGGCCGTTGCTTTGGTATTCGCTGGCATGTTTCGCTTTACGTGATGAATAAACTCAGAGAGTGTGTGTTCTCTCTTGTGAAAGCGCTAAAAGAGTCCGGAACTGTTTTTTGGCCAGGCCGTCCCGGAAAGGGTACGGAGTGTTTCATGTATGTCCGGCTTTAGCATATCGGCCATACAACTCTGCTCTTTCCCTTCAATCTCTACCTGTGTTGTCCTTTTTTATCGTGGCGCCCGGAACCGAAGGGTTCCCCCTGCACCTCGGATGGTTTTCGGCTTCCGACCGAATCGGGGGTTCCAAAAACCACAAAAAGGTGCAAAGCCCACCTCGGGTGAGCCTTACACCGTTCTTCATTCCCAAAAGCCTAAATTTCAGAGTCTTACGCCGAATCCTGAGGTAGTCTCCCGGGAAATCCCTGTAGGTCGGAACTATTTCAGTTCGACTTCCGCACCAGCTTCTTCGAGCTGAGCTTTCAGCGATTCAGCTTCTTCTTTCGATACGCCTTCTTTCACTGCTTTCGGCGCACCGTCTACGAGGTCTTTAGCCTCTTTCAAGCCCAGGCCGGTGAGTTCTTTCACCACTTTCACTACCTGCAACTTAGCCTGACCGCCCGATTTGAGGATCACGTCGAACGAGCTCTTTTCAGCCGCACCGCCTTCAGCGCCGCCGGCAGCCGGAGCTGCTACTGCAACAGCCGCTGCAGCCGGTTCGATACCATACTCGTCTTTCAAGATCGTTGCGAGTTCGTTTACTTCTTTTACGGTCAGGTTTACCAGCTCTTCAGCCAGTGCTTTGATGTCTGCCATCTTTGGTTATTGTTTAAAAAAGTTATTAAAATTGCTTGTTTGCCTCCTTCCGAGGGATTTTACCGCTGCCTTTCGCCTCGTTCGGCCGACCTCCTCCGCCACTCCGCCGGATGCCGCAAGCGGACAGCCTGTGGGGGTGAGAAGAGATCTGTCACGGCCCGCAACGCGTCTACTCGGATCGCGCCCCTCTTCTTCGGGTTACAAACGGGTTTGGTGTTTTGAAGTAATCCTTTCGGATGGGTTGTTATGCCGCCGCAAAAAGCGGCAAGAAACAAAGCCTCCGGAAAACAAGTGTCCTTACAGTTATAGGAGTTCCTACTACTGCGCCCGGTTTTCCAACGCCTTGACCAGCCCGGAGATCTTTCCGCCCGCAGACCCCTGCAGCGCCGAAACAACGTTCTTCGCCGGAGACTGGAGCAGCGTGATGATATCCCCGATAAGCTCTTCGCGCGATTTGATGTTGACCAGCGTGTCCAACGAAGTTTCCCCCATGTAAACGCACTCATCGACATACGCCGCTTTGAGCATCGGCTTATCGCCGCCCTTGTCCTTGCGGAAAGCTTTGATCAACTTCGCCGGTGCATTCCCCGTATTGGAGAACATGATCGAAGTCGACCCTTCCAACACAGAGACCAACTCTTGGTCCGCCTTACCGGTCTGTTCCAACGCCTTGCCCAGCAAGGTGTTTTTCACCACAATCAGCTTGATCTCCTTCTCGAAGCAGCTTTTACGCAGCGCAGCGGTCTGCTCCGCGTTCATCCCCGAGATATCGGCCAGGTAAAAGTGGGTATAGGTTCCGAGCTGATCGGCTAAACTCTTGATTACTTCGGATTTTTCTTCCTTTCTCATCTCGTCAGTGTCTTATCAGTGTGTTAGTCGATTAGTCGATGGATTTCGCATCGATCTGCAAACCCGGGCTCATCGTGGTCGAGAGATAAATACTCTTCACGTACGTCCCCTTCGCCGCCGCCGGTTTGAGTTTCAAGATAGTCCGCAAGAACTCCTTGGCATTTTCCTCGATCTGCTTAGCATCGAACGACACCTTCCCGATCGAAGTATGCACGATCCCGAACTTATCAACCTTGAAGTCGATTTTCCCGGCCTTGACCTCTTCGACCGCCTTGCCGACCTCCATGGTCACGGTCCCGGTCTTCGGGTTGGGCATCAAGCCGCGCGGCCCGAGGATACGCCCCAGCGCCCCTACCTTGGCCATGACATTCGGCGTACAGATAATCACATCGACATCCGTCCACCCCCCCTTGATCTTCTCCACATACTCGTCCAGGCCGACAAAATCCGCCCCCGCCGCATTGGCTTCCGCCTCTTTATCCGGCGTGCAGAGCACTAGAACGCGAACCGTCTTCCCGGTCCCATGCGGCAGAGTTACCACACCACGGACCATCTGATTAGCTTTCCGCGGATCGACCCCCAGCCGCACGTCGATATCCACCGACGCGTCGAACTTCGTAAACGTGATCTCCTTCAACAAAGCCGCCGCCTCTTCCACCTTATGAACCTTACCGGGTTCTACTTTGGCGAGGACTGCTTTTCTATTTTTCGTCAATTTCATAGCGTACTAATCCTCCCCCCGATTAATTGTTGTTCGGAAATTCGCCGGTCACGCTGATCCCCATGCTTCTGGCAGTCCCGGCCACCATCCGCATCGCGGCTTCAACGGTAAAGCAGTTCATATCCTCCATTTTTTCTTTGGCAATGGCTTCGATCTGTTCCCAGGTCACCGACGCCACCTTCTTACGGTTCGGTTCGGCCGACCCGCTTTGTACCTTGGCCGCTTCCTTGAGCTGAGCAGCCACAGGCGGTTGCTTTACGATGAAGTCGAACGACTTGTCGCTGTAAACCGTAATCACCACCGGGAGTACCTTCCCGGCCTTGTCCTGCGTTTTGGCATTGAACTGCTTGCAGAACTCCATGATATTGACCCCCTTGGAACCCAAGGCAGGCCCTACGGGCGGCGAAGGATTCGCCGCGCCACCTTTGATTTGCAGTTTGATGAAACCTGCAACTTCTTTGGCCATAATTCGCGTCTAAAAAAAATCGTGTTACTTACTCTTTTTCAACCTGCATAAAACTCAGTTCCATAGGAGTTTTACGCCCGAATATCTTGACGGAAACCTGCAGTTTTTTCCGTTCGTTATCGACTTTCTCGATGGTGCCGACGAAGGAAGCAAAAGGTCCGTCGATCACCTTGACAGATTCGCCTTCCACGTACGGAGTTTCGTTTTCCTCCTCCTGCGTGGCGAGCTCGTCCACCCGACCCAAGATCCGACTCACTTCCTGCGGCCTGAGAGGGGTGGCCTGCAAGGTGGATTCTTTGGTGTCGCTCAGAAAACCGAGCACGTTCGGTGCATTCCGCAAGATATGCGGTATTTCGCCCACAAGGGCTGCCTGAACCAAGACATAACCCGGATAGGAAATACGTTCTTTCGTGATTTTCTTTCCGTTACGTACCTGGTAGACTTTTTCGGTCGGAATCAGCACTTGGGCGATGTAATCCTCCAGGTGCAAAGTGCGGATCTCGGCATCGAGATACTCTTTGACCTTTTTTTCCTTACCGCCGATGGCACGCACGACGTACCACTCCATGACGGGTTTTTCTCCGTTGCTCATTTCGTGCAAGTGCTAATCTCTTTCGTGTGTGTAAAAAGTCCGGAATACGCGGGGCATACTAAGTCCCCCTCCTCCGATCCGACTCTAATACAAAATACTGTAAATCCCCTTCATAATGGTTTCGAAGCTGATATCCATCGCCAGCACAACCAGCGCAAGGATCAGCGACGCCACCATCACGACAATCGCACTGTTCTGGAGCGAGCTCCAGCTCGGCCAAGTCACTTTGTGGACCAGTTCGTTGTAGGCCTCTTTAACGTAGGTATTCTTCATAAAGCGTATCCCCCACCCTTTTTCCATCGGGTGATTCAACCCGCCGCCGGGAAGCCGCAGCACGGACGACAACGACGACGGACTCTATACATAAGTCCTCGGGAGTGTGTTATACCCCTACTCCTCTATCCGCCCCTCTGCCTCTTCCGCCTGGCGTTTCTTCCAAAGCAAGAAGCCGCCGATCCCCGCCAAAACTACCAACAGCACAAGTTTCCCACCGATCCGGTTCCAAAACGAGAGCCCCGGCACTTCATTCGGCAGTTCATAGCCAAGCTCCTCGGCCAGCTGTTCCAGTTCTTCGGTCTCCTCCGCCGTAAACGGATAGATGGTTTTCGAATCCTTGTCATACAGCGCATATTCGCGTTCCCCGTAGTTCCAAATCGGCACGTAGAACAGCGAGAACTGTTCGAACGAAATCCCGAATTCCTGAACCTGCAGCCCCTCATACTCTTCAGCCAACCGATTCGAAACCGAATCCGGCAGGTTGTACATTTTCTGGAACTCCGGTCCGTTGCCGTACAGGATGGTCATCCGCGCCGCTTCGGCCCGTTCGGCCGAGAAAGCCATAACCGCAAAGGCGGCACACAAGAGAAAAAGAAGCTTTTTCATTGTGGAATGTATTTGATGTCGATAATAAAAGCCCTTCCCCGAACACGCCCCTTTTTATTCAACACCGCCCGCACAAATTTATGTGCGTGTAAATGGTGGACGGTCCGAACAGGCGCCTCGAAAAACGGCGATTCACAAATCAGCAGGGGTGGAGAGATTCGAACTCCCATCAACGGTTTTGGAGACCGCTATTCTGCCCTTGAACTACACCCCTATGGAAAAAAGAGGAGACGGCTCCACGGCCCCGTGTGCCGTCTCCCCTGGGATTTATAATCTCCGCGAAACGATAGAATCCTTACGCGATGATTTCGGTAATCTGCCCGGCCCCTACCGTCCGACCGCCTTCACGGATCGCAAAGCGCAGCCCAACGTTAATAGCCACCGGATAGATCAGTTCCACCGTAATCGTTACGTTGTCGCCCGGCATCACCATTTCAACGCCGTCCGGCAACTGTACTTCCCCGGTTACGTCCAGCGTACGGAGGTAGAACTGCGGCCGATATTTGTTGTGGAACGGCGTGTGACGCCCACCTTCTTCCTTCTTCAGGATATAGACCTCAGCTTTGAACTTGGTATGCGGAGTGATCGAGCCCGGTTTGGCAACCACCATACCGCGTTTCACTTCCTTCTTGTCGATACCGCGCATCAGCAGCCCGACATTATCCCCAGCTTCCCCTTCATCGAGGAGTTTGCGAAACATTTCGACACCGGTACAAACCGATTTTTTGGCCTTTTCGCCCAAGCCGACGATTTCGACTTCGTCCCCTACATGAATCACCCCGGTTTCGACACGCCCAGTAAGCACCGTACCACGCCCGGTGATCGAGAAGACGTCTTCGACCGGCATCAAGAACGGTTTTTCGTTTTCACGCGGCGGAATCGGGATGTAGTTGTCCACCGCATCCATGAGTTCCATGATCTTGTCTTCCCACTGAGCTTCGCCGTTCAGCCCACCGAGAGCCGACCCGCGAATGATCGGGGCATTGTCGCCGTCGAATTCGTATTTGCTGAGCAGGTCGCGCACTTCGAGTTCGACGAGGTCGAGCATTTCCGGGTCGTCGACCATGTCGCATTTGTTCAGGAACACGACGATACGCGGTACGTTCACCTGACGCGCCAACAGCACGTGTTCGTTGGTCTGCGGCATCGGACCGTCCGTAGCAGCCACCACCAGGATAGCACCGTCCATCTGCGCAGCACCGGTTACCATGTTCTTCACATAGTCGGCGTGACCCGGGCAGTCTACGTGTGCGTAGTGACGCCCTGCGGTCGAGTATTCCACGTGCGAGGTATTGATCGTGATCCCGCGTTCTTTTTCTTCCGGAGCGTTGTCGATCGAGTCGAACGAGCGCAGTTCCGACAGACCTTTCTTAGCCAGCACGGTGGTAATAGCCGCCGTCAGCGTGGTTTTACCGTGGTCTACGTGGCCGATGGTACCGATGTTCACGTGCGGTTTCGACCGGTCAAATTTTTCTTTTGCCATGGGTTATTAGCGTTTTTAATTTGTTGTTGTTTGCTTCTTCTTTATTCGAAGAGCGGAAGACGAGATTCGAACCCGCGACCCTTAGCTTGGAAGGCTAATGCTCTACCGACTGAGCTACTTCCGCTTGTGTTTTTCTTTTAAAATCCGTTCGGCCCGCCGCCTGTTTCTCACCTTATTAAGGCAGAGAGGATTGCTCACATCTCCTTTTTAATTGTGGCGGAGAGGATTACGTCGCCTCCGATTTTATCGGGCGGAGAGGATTACGTTGCTGGCGCGCCGTTATCCATCGCCTCCCGGCGGGACCCTTACAACCAAAATTTATCCCCCGCGAACCGATCGAACTGCGTTCTCTTTCGGATTACCGCCAGCCCTTGCCCTGCAAGCAAGCTTGCGTCCGGGCTGCCTGCAACCCGAAGCCTGACGGCTAAACGGTTCGCGTCGTGATAAACTTTTATCGTGGGCGGAGATGGATTCGAACCACCGAAGGCGTAAGCCAGCAGATTTACAGTCTGCCCCATTTGGCCACTCTGGTATCCGCCCGAAAGAACAATGCGTTCCGAGAGTTTCGTCCCCTGCGGGAGGAAGCATTTCGGACAGCAAAGATAGTCAATGGTTTTGAATTTGCAAACTTTTTTGGGCATTAACCTCTTTTTTTCAACCCATTAGCCCCATCGACCCCGCCAATCCCCCGCCTCACAAGACCTTGTGAATCAAAATCCCCTTCACCAAATAAAGTCTGACGATCCGCTCCCGCCGCACCCCGACCGGTTCGACCGTCCCTCCCGCCGGACCCGCCAGCCACAACCGATCGCCCCCCTCGCGGTCGAGCTGCATGTAGCGCATCAACGCAAATTCCGGCGTCACCGCCAGATAAATCTCGCCCGGCAACACCGGTCCCGCCGGATCCACCTCCTTGACCGCCACCACCGCCCCCGCAGGCACCTCGGGCGCCATCGCCTCGCCCGTGACCGCCGCCGCAAAGTCGCAATCCCCGAACCCCGGCACCTGGAGGTAATAGGCCGGAGCCGGAGCCGAACTTCCCGCCCCTCCCGGCTGCTCGCTCACCAGCCGCAGCGCATCCATATTATAATAAGGTATCCTCCGCTCCATTCCCCCCGCCCCTCCGGCCGCCGGCATCGCCACAGCAACCCCCGCCCCCCCCGACCGATCGCCCGTCGCCCCGTCCAGCATCTCGCCCTCGCCCGTCAAAAGCCACGCCCGGTTCACCGCCCCGTACTTCCGCACGATCAACTCCGCCAGATTCTTGCTGATCCGGTTATTCCCGCGCTTGATCTGGTACAAATTTTCGCTTCGCTTGAGCCCTATTCCGGTCGCAAAAGCATTCGTCGACAGCCCGGTCCACTTGATAACCTGTTCCAACCTTTGCCAATCCGTCATCTTTTTTCGGGGAATAATTTGCAATTACAATTTTATATTGTATATTTGCAATACAAAATTAAAACCGGTCATGACCAAAACCAGTCTGACACAGACTCTGCAAAGGTAAAAGGAATTATCCGACTATACAAGAATATATACAATACCTATCTATCTCCACTTATCTTTTATCACCTATTTCTATTTATTATTTATCGTGCGGAACGCCTTCGGTCTGAACCCCGGAGGCGTTCTGTTTTGCAACACGGGGGAGAATCTGCGCCGCCCCCGGCCCCCTGACGTAAATTTTGCGTACTCCGCCGAAAAATCGACAACAAACTCGTTCGTTCCTTCGTTTTACTTCTGTTTTTACCGAGAGATTTTGGTTTTTCCCGCCGAAAAATCCGCCTGCAAGCCCTCATATCCGAATTAATTTTCCTAATATTGCGACACACAGGCGCGAAGGATGTCCGCACAGCACATCCGCCACAGGAAACCAATCAAAAAAAAACACGTATGAGCACACAAACCAAAAAAGCCACCCCGACACAGGAGCTTCCCTCGCCCCTGCCGAAACGCAAACGGGGTCGTCCGCGCAAGAGCGAGACACAGCAGGCCGCACCTCAGGCCGTCGGTGAAAAACCCCAGCGGACCACCACCCGACGGGCCGGGAATTCGACCCGCGAGACGATCATCACCGCGGCCAACGAAATCATCAACCGGACGGGCGTCGTGGATTTCCGGATCGAGATGCTGGCCAAAGCCCTCTCGCTGAGTCCCGGCAACATCACCTACCACTTCGCCCGCAAGGAAGAGATCATCGCCGCCATCTGGGATGAGTACCTGGCCGTCCTGCAAGACACCTCGACCGAAATCATCACCCCGCTCCTGGATCTGAAACAGCTGTTTCTCTTCCTGCGGACCGTCGCCCTGAAGGCCGTCAACTATGCCGGCGTCACGAGCTACTACTTCGGCGACATGGGGAGTCTGCTGCGCGAGAACGAAACCTTCCGCCGGCAGATCGAACGCGGCCGGGAGCTGCTTTTCAGCAGCTACGAGACGCTCACCCGCAACGGATACATGCGTCCGATCGACGATCCGCGACTCCGGCAGCTGACCTTCGAGTCGCAAACGCTGATGCTGCGCTGGTGGATCAACCACGCTCAGAGCCACCAGGCTCCCCACGAGCTGACCGCCGCCACCGACCGATACATCGCTCTATCGCTCGTGCAGCTCCACCCCTACCTGACCGAATCCGGTCAAAACCAACTCAACAGCATCGTCAACCTGCTAAAATAGCCCATCGATCATGTCTGCAACATCAAAAAACGACATACGCACCGCCCGCCGAACGACAGCGAACCGCAAACGAATACCCGACACGTCGGAAGAGAAGTCGACCCGCGAGATGATTCTCCGCCAGGCGCTCGAACTCATCAACACGCGCGGCATGGTGGATTTCCGGATCGACACCCTGGCCTCGTCGCTGGGGCTGAGCCCCGGGAACATCACCTACCACTTCTCGCGCAAAGAGGAGATCTGCACCGCCCTGTGGGAGCAGTATCTCAGCGAGTACCGCGCCATCGAACGGTCGCTCACGACGCTGTTCGACCTCAAGCAGTTCTACCTGCTGAACCGGATCGGCCTCCGGCTGAACTACAAGTACCGGGGCGTGTTGGTGTTCCGCGGTTCGGACGTCGGCGCCATCGCCCGCGACCGCGAAGCCGGACGGAGCAACGAAGCGGAACACGCCGCCATCTCGCGCCGGATCCTGGGTCTGCTGGGGCGAAACGGCTACCTAAACGACCGGACCACCGACCAAATCACGGAAGGCATTCACACGTACCACTATATCGCCTCGCAGTGGGGGGTGAACTTCGCCTACCAGACCTACGCGCCGGAGGAGGTGGAGTCGAAGCTGGACTACCTGGCCTTGCTGTCGATCCACGCACTCTACCCGACGCTAAGCGCAAAAGGACAAAAGGAGTTCGGAGAGATTCTCGACCGGGTGACCTCCGGCAACCTGTTGGAAGGAGAACCGGTCTAAGATTTTGAGCCGATCTGTTTCGCACGACGCGGGGTGGCTACCGACAGTGGAGCCACCCCGCGTCGCGTATCTGTAAGAGCGAGCTTCGCTCCCGCACTTGCATTCGGGTATTTGGCAAGGTTGTTTTTGCTTCCGGATGGGCCCTCCCGAGTGCCGAGCGGCACCGCCAGCACGCGGACAAAGACTGTTTTTACAGCCGGATGGCCCTAGCGATACGAAGTATCGCCGGTCCCGCCGGGGGCCCCATTCGGGGCTTTTATTGTGGTTCTCTTGGTT
>CAJTNK010000012.1 GCA_910577885.1 uncultured Rikenella sp. | reverse complement strand
AGCGTATGCTAGCTGAAAGTCTTTTGGGTACCTTTTCTTCAGAAAAGGTACAGTATACTCCTGTCGCTAAAAACCGTTTACACATTATCCAAGGCAACACGAGGAAGGCGAAGGTAACAAAAGAACAGTTCTATCCGGTTCACCAAAGAACAAGACAATCCGATTAATCGTTATCTTTGACCAAAAGAATCCCAATTGAACGATGCGCAAACTCGTCATTCTTCTCAAAAAGGAATTTCTACAGATATTCCGCGATAAATTCATGTTGCGAGTGCTGTTGTTGCTGCCGATCGTGCAGCTGCTGGTGTTGCCGCTGGCGGCCGATAACGACATGAAAAACTTCCGTATGGCCGTCATCGACCGTGACGGAACGCAGTTCAGCCGAAGACTCATCACTAAACTGCAGGCCGGCGGGTATTTTACGCTGGTGCGTTCGGCGGCTGCGTGGGCCGAGGCCGAACGGATGATCGAATGCGGCGAGGTGGATCTGATCGTCGAGGTGCCGGACCGTTTTGAACGGAACCTGGTGATGGGCGACGGAGCGGAGGTGGCGGTGCATGTATCGGCCATCAACGGGTTGAGTGCCGGGGTGGCGGCCGGGTATGTGAACTCGATCGCGGGCGAGTTCCAGGCGGAACTCGCGGCCGAACGGTTGGTGCCGCTCGGCTCGGCGACCGGTGACGGCGGTACGGTGCGTGTCGAGACCGTCGTGCAGGAGTGGTACAACCCGAGGTTCGACTACAAGACGGTCATTGTGCCGGGGATTCTGGCCTTGTTGATTACGATCGCCGGGCTGTCGATGACCGCGCTCAACTCCGTCAAGGAGAAAGAGCGAGGCACCATCGAACAACTCAACGTCACGCCGATGAGCCGGACTCGGTATATGCTGGCCAAGATGATTCCGTTTTTTGTGATCGGACTCGTCCAGTTTACGATCGGGCTGGTGATTGCGCGGCTGGTCTACGACCTGCCGTTGCTCGGCGGACTCGGCGTGCTGTATGGTATCGTGGCGCTGTATCTGGTGGGCGTGTTGTGCCTCGGGTTCGTGATCGCCAACTTCTCGGATACCCAGGTGCAGGCCATCTTTCCCACGTTCTTCATCATGACCCTGCTGATTCTGATGAGCGGACTCTTCACGCCGGTCGAAAGCATGCCCGTGTGGGCGCAGCGGATCAACGTTCTTAACCCGGTGGCACACGTCATCGCCTCCCTCAAAATGGTGCTGGTCAAGGGGAGCTCGATGGCCGATCTGCTGGTCCACTGGGTGGCGTTGGGGGTGTTTGCGGCGGTGATGGGGTGGGTGTCGGTGGCTACGTTCCGCAAGCTGCGGGCGTAGGTAGGAGGACGGATGGAGGGTGTGCGGCGGGAGCGAGCGGGAGAAAATAAACTGTTTTTACGAAACTTTTTCTGCAAAAAAAATCATGGCAAGTACGGGAGTCTATATCCGAAAGATCCGGGTCGAGGGATTGTGGGGCGTCTACGACCTGGAGTGGGAGTTGGGGTCCGAGGTGAATATCCTGGCCGGGAGCAACGGGAGCGGCAAGAGTACGATTCTGCGCTGCCTGAGCGATATGTTTACGACCGGGTCGATCGCTCCGAGCCACCGGGGTCGGTTGAGGCGGCTGACGGTGGAGTTTACGGACGGTACGGCGGTGGGATCCGAGGCCGCTTTCGACCCGTCGGTGTATCACATCAGCGTGGTGAACACCTTCGACACGATGCTGCAGGAGAGCGAGGCGGTGTACAAGCTCTCGGACGGCAGCGTGGCCACCTACCTGGACTGGGAGCTCTACAAGCTGCAGAACCGTTACCTGGCCTATCAGCTGGAGGTGGGCAAAGAGGTGATCGCGGCGCTTCAGGCGGGTCGGAAGACCGAGGAGGTGCAGGGGTTGACCGATCGGAAGGTGCTGTTTTTCAACACGATCGATGCCCTGTTGGAGGCGACCGGCAAACGGATCGACCGCGACAGCGACACGCTGCAGTTCAAGACCCGGTACGGGATGACGATCCGTCCGCACCAGTTGTCGTCGGGCGAGAAGCAGGTGTTGATTATACTGACCAGCGTATTGGTGCAGAGCGGTCGGCCGTTCATCATGATTATGGACGAACCCGAGATTTCGCTGCACTTCGAGTGGCAGCGTCGGTTGATCGAGGACGTGCGTCGGCTGAATCCCCACTTGCAGTTGATCGTGGCGACCCACTCTCCGGCGGTGGTGATGAACGGATGGACGGACCGCGTGACGGAGATGTCGGACATCGTGCGGACGGATGAATCCAAAACCGAGAAATAGAGACGATAATGGAAGATAAAACGTATCTTATCGGTCTATTGGCAACTCTGTTGGTGTTGGGCTGGGCGTTGTATCAGGCTTTTGTTCAGAGCCGCCGGAGGATCTCGGCTCAGAAACAGGCTATCCGTCAGATGCAGGAAAAGGTACAGCTGGTGCGTCGTCAGGCCGAGGCACAAGAGAAGCTGGAGGATTTGGAGTAGCGCGCTGCGGGAACGTCATAGACAGTAAAACACCGGGGGCGGCGCTCATTTTTGATGAGCGCCGCCCCCGGCGTTTTCGTGAAGCCCGCACAGAGAGAGCACAAAGCCCTCTTCCGCACGGATGAATTTTGAAGTGTCGAATCAGTTCATGTAAGCCACATACGTCTCCTCATCCACCAACGACCCTTCGACCCGGATCGAATGGCCCAGGAAGAGATCCCCGTCCGAGTACCACGCCTCGAACTCCCCCTCCTCATCGATGTTGATCGACTCCAGCTCGATCCGTTGGCAGAACTCCTCTTCCGTGATATCCGGCACCTCGTCCAAATCGACATCCGGGTCCTCGTCCTCCAACTGGTCCGCATACCAGTCGTTGGCCTGGTCCAACAAACCGTGCACCGCCTCCTCCTCCAACATCGCATTCCATTTCTCCTGCTCCTGCACCATCCGCGACACCTTTTTGATCCGTTCTTCCCGTTTGGCCGGATCGTTCGGCACCTCGAACCGCAGCTCGATCGGCTCTCCCATCCACTGCACTTCGATCACATAGGTGGTCTCACCGGCTTTCAATTCGCCCAACACCGGGTCGTGTATGACGTTTGCCAACTCTATTTTGTATTTCGGATAAAAACTACGCCCCCTCTTTCTGCTGCCAAATCAAGGCCGAAGCCCCCAGCACCGCTGCATTCTTGCCGTCGATCCCCGAAGGCAGGAGCTTCACCTTGTTGCGGAAGTTCGACAGCATGTGCATCTCCATGTACTTCTTGGTCGGTTCAAAGATGTACTTGCCCGCCTTAGCCAGCCCCCCGAACAGGAAGATCGCCTCCGGCGAAGTAATCGTCACGGCATCCGCCAGCGCCTGTCCGAGGATCATCCCCGTGTACTCATACGCCTCGATCGCCAGCCGATCGCCATTGAGCGCCGCCTTGGTAATCATCTCCGCCGTGAGCTCATTGAAGCTGTAGTTTCTGAACTCGCTGTCTTCGATATGGTCGGCCAGCAGCTTGAACGCCGTCCGTTTGATGCCCGTCGCCGACACGTAAGTCTCCAGGCACCCCTTCCTCCCGCAGCCGCACACCCGCGCACTGGCCGTCTTGTTGACAATCACGTGTCCGAGTTCCCCCGCAAAGCTGTCGTGTCCGTACACCAGCTGTCCGTTGGCCACAAACCCGCTCCCCAAACCCGTCCCGAGCGTCACGACGATAAAGTCCTTCATCCCTTTGGCCGCCCCGTAGACCATCTCTCCGATGGCCGCGGCATTGGCGTCGTTGGTAATGAGGATCGGCAGGTTCGGGTAGTACCGTTTCATCTTCTCGACGAACGGAATCACCCCTTGCCAGATCAAATTGGCAGCATACTCAATGGTCCCGTTGTAGTAGTTGGCATTCGGCGCCCCGATTCCGATCCCGATAATCTCGTACTCTCCGTCCAGATTCTTCACCAGGTTCTGAATCCCGATGTAGAGTTCTTCGAGGTACTGGTCGAAATCCGGATAATTCTTCGTGGGCACCACCCCCTCGCCGTACATATTCCCTTCGCGGTCCACGAGTCCGTAGACGGAGTTGGTTCCGCCGATGTCGATCCCTACTGCTAATTGCTTCATCTGCTATTGGTTTAGGTGTTTTTCGTAACCCAAATATAGTGATTTTTTATGAAAGACCTATCGGGAGTGTTTCGCAAGCCTCTTTTTGCGATTGTCATTTGTGGAATGGGGCGAAAAATCGTATATTTGGAAAGACTACTAACTCGGAGGAGACGGATCAGTCTTCTTCTTAAAAATCGTATGGTTATGGAAACATCGATCAAAACCACCGTTTTTGCGTTGGCTGGCTGTGTTATGGCTATTAGCGGCACTGCTCAGACCCCCAAGGCGTCGTTGTCCACGATTTTGAGCCGTTCCGTTTGTGAGCGGGTGCAGGTTCCGATGATTTTTTCGACTCGGGATACTGCTTTCGCGTTGTCGTTGCCGAGCGACGAACCGGCTGCGATCTATTTGCAGCTGACAGTGGGTCGGAACGGCAAAGTCAAAGAGAAGCAGACCCGGGTACACGCTAACCACTTGGCGGGTTATGTTTCTCCGGCGTTCGTGGCTGCAGTGAAAGGCTTGCGGGTGGAGTGCTCCGAGCTGGGACGCTTGTCGGGACGGGATACGTCGCTGCTCCTCGCTTTCCCGCTGGAATACCAATGCGTATATGATACGATGAGCAAAGCTTTTCCTGCGGAAGAATTAGACGAGTTCATGTCTTTACCATTGTCTTATACTTTATCTTATCCAGGGAGGCGGAGGCCAATAACTACAGAAGAGAGAGCAAACAGAATGGGAAGTCGTATTGCGGCTTATCCGAGTATGATGAAGGAGAAATATTTAAAAACAAAACCGACGCGTGTTTGGTATTACCTTGTATTTCTCAAAGAACAATAAGGTTTCGCGGAAACACTAACCCTTTAAACTCAAAGCCTTATGAAAAGAAGTTTGCAGAATGTCAGAGCTTGCATGGTGTGTGCAGGTTTGGCGATATGGGCTGTCGGCAGTTGGTCGTGCCAAAAAGACGATTTGTTGCAGAACGACAAACAGAAAACGGAAAACACGATTGCGCAGGCTCGAGCCTATTACGAAAGGACGGCTGTGCCGTTGACCAAAACAGTCGGCGAACGGGAAGTGCCGATCAAACCGCTGCCGGGCGAAATGACTCCGCAATGGGATCGGGCGACGGCGGCTGTGCAGGAGGGGACCAATTATGTGGATGTGCCTATTTCGGCTGCGATCGTTTACACTGCGATTCGGGGCGGGCACCATCATCATGCCGGCGAGGCGTGCGGGCACGATCACAGCGCGGTACAAGCTGTTCAGAAACTGACCGTACAAACGTCGGCCGACGGTTCGCAACGCTCGTTGGTGGCGACGATTGTCCCGGAACCGGGCTGTACCGTGGAGTTGAACGGTTTTTGTTCGGCCACGGGGTTAGCCGGTTTTTCGGGTTTCGTATCGTGGCATGACCTGACCGGGCAGTTGATTCGGGTCGCCGCATACGAAAACGGGATTCAAACCCGGAGCGCATCCCCCGATGGAACCAACGAAGCGGAGATTGCAGCGCTTGTGGATCATGCGATTCTGTATCCGATAGCAATCCAAGCTAAATCTTCGTCGGTAATGCGAGTTGCTCAGTGTGCCATCTGTGAAAATGAAGATTGCGGAGCACCTAATAAATTAATTGAACATTGTAATGTGTGTAGCCAATATGACAAAAAAACATTCCCATTTACATCCTATTGTACCTGTCACCGTTGTGCAGTATGCGGCAATAAGGAGTCTTTTTGTACTTGCAAAGAGCCCTCCGGTCCTTCCGGTGACATTTGCCGGATTTGCGGCCGAGTCAACTGCCCGGATCATGTGCTGGTACCGGAACCTTGGCCGCGCGAGATCGTACAGGAAGATTTGCTGCGTGCCGCCCTGGGCTCCCTGGCGACGTCGGCGCAGCTGGAGCGAATCCTGGACGCGAGCTACGGAATGGACCAGGAGTACCAAAACCAAGGCGACGAATACCGACACGGGCTCTATATCCCGGGATACGCCGACGAACAACAGACGGCGTTCCAAAACATGAAAACACATTTTGTCCAAAAAGTCCAGGGCTATCTCTTCCTGACCGCCGAACACGAAATGGCCGGAAACGAAAGCTTCTATTACCTCGGCATGGCCCTGCACCCCATTGCGGACCACTATGTTCTGCTCCGGCAACGCGTCGAGATGCTCAAATTCTACTCCTATAGCAGCCCCCGAAACATACTCTCCGGAACGTTTATCGTGCCCTATTCGTCACAGGCCGAACCCTCTGTCAAGGCCCTCCGGTTTCTCTTCAATGCGGTGCAAACCCTGAACCGCACCGCTTCCGATTCCCAAATCGAAACCATCTTCGACCAATGGCTCCAAATGGCCGGGGCACAACGGCCCTGAACTCACGACCCGAACGCTCGACCGCACTAAGGAAATTTGTCGTATCTTCGTCTCTAATTAATATTTGCTCTTTTTCTCGCCACTGTTTTTGGCTACAGTATGGAACCGTTCTTTTTCTGAAGAAAAAGAACCAAAAAGACTTTCAGCTAGCATACGCTATGTATGAGGCTCCGCAGTCCTCAGGGTTGTGGGTGGGGACGTTTGGCGGGGGCGCGCTGAGGTTGTAATTGCATTACGCGCCTCGCCGAACGCCCCACCCAAAGACCGGGCAGACACGGCCAAAGCATCCCAACGGGATGCGTTCTAAAGTTTTTCTGGTTCTCTTTGTTCACAAAGAGAACAGTACCCTCCCGTCGGTTACAGAGAAAGAACGATAAAAAAGTAGGAGATGCAAGATAGAGACAGGTTGTTGGATTGTGTGGAGCGGGCGTTGGGCGAGTTGCCCATCGACCGGGTGGAGCCGTGCGGGTTGTATGCCCCGATCCGGTATATATTGGAGGATGGCGGGAAACGGATTCGGCCGTTGTTGTGTCTGATGGGGGCCGACCTGTATGGCGGCGCGCCGGAGCGGGCGTTGAACGCCGCGGTGGCGGTGGAGGTGTTCCATAACTTCACGCTGCTGCACGACGATATTATGGACCAGGCCGAGCTTCGGCGCGGGCGGGCGACGGTGCATCGGAAGTGGGGCGAGAGCGGAGCTATTTTGTCGGGCGATGCGATGTTGATCCTCGCTTACCGGATCTTGCAGGACGGGGCTCAGGCTTTCGGCGGGGCGGATCGGTTGATCGAGCTGCTGCGGGTTTTTAATCGGGCGGCGATGGAGGTGTGCCAGGGGCAGCAGTACGACATGGATTTCGAGACGGAGGCCCGGCGTGAGGTGTCGCTGGCGGAGTATGTGGAGATGATCCGGCTCAAGACCTCGGTGCTGCTGGCGGCGGCGTTGGAGATGGGGGCCATTGTCGGCGGCGCTTCGGCGGCGGAGCGGCGGGCGTTGTATGAGTTCGGGGTCGATCTCGGGCTGGCGTTCCAGATTCAGGACGACCTGTTGGACACGTATGGCGACGAGCGGACTTTCGGCAAGACGATCGGCGGGGATATTGCGGTGGGGAAGAAAACCTTTCTGCATATCACCGCGATGGAACGCGCCACGGCGGCTCAGCGCGAGGCGATCGTGGCACGGGGGGAGGTCGGCGAAAAGCTCTCGCGGGTGCGGGGCATATATGACGCACTGGGCGTTCGCGAGGCGGCCGAAGAGGCCATCGGGGGGTATTTCGACCGGGCACTGGCGGCTTTGCGGCAGGCCCATGCCGATCCTCGGCGGCTGACGGTCTTGGAAGAGTATGCTTATTCATTGATGAAACGAACGAAATAGACAGTATGTACAGAGAGTTATTCAACGATCCGCAGAACGCCAGCGAGAAGGTGTATGTCAGCGGGGAATTGTATCCGGATGTCCGGGTGGGGATGCGTCGGGTGAACCTCACGAACGGCGAGCATGTGGATATGTACGACACGACGGGCGTTTATACGGAGGCGGATTTCCGGGCCGATACGACCCGCGGCATTCCCGCCTTGCGAGCGAAATGGATCGAGGCCCGTGCGGCGGCGCTGTCCGAGGGGGAGTTTCACACCCAGATGTGGTATGCCCGGCGGGGGATCGTGACGCCGGAGATGGAGTACGCGGCGATTCGCGAAAACGCCGGGGTGGAACTGGGGCAGGCGGGGTATGTGACGGCCGAACAGGTGAGGCGGTCGGTGGCCGAGGGTCGGGCGATTCTGCCGGCCAACCGGCGCCATCCCGAGACCGAACCGATGGTCATCGGCACGGAGTATCGGGTCAAGGTCAATGCCAATATCGGCAACTCGGCCCTCGGGTCGTCGATCGCCGAGGAGGTCGAAAAGGCGCTCTGGGCGATTCGGTGGGGGGCCGATACGGTGATGGACCTATCGACCGGCGCCCAGATCCACCAAACGCGGGAGGCTATTTTGCGCAATGTGCCGGTGCCGATCGGGACGGTGCCGATGTACCAGGCGTTGGAAAAGGTGGGCGGCGTGGTCGAGACGATGACCTGGGAGGCGTATCGGGAGACTCTGATCGAACAGTGCGAACAGGGGGTCGATTACTTTACGATCCATGCGGGGTTGTTGCTCGAACACGTGCCGTTGGCCCGGCGGCGGGTCACGGGGATCGTCTCGCGCGGCGGATCGATCATGGCCAAGTGGATGGCTCATCACAACCGGCAGAGCTTTCTCTACGAACACTTCGACGAGATTTGCGAGATCATGGCGCGCTATGATGTGGCTCTGTCGCTGGGGGACGGTCTGCGGCCGGGGTCGATTGCCGATGCGAACGATGCCGCGCAGTTCGGCGAGCTCAAGACGCTGGGCGAACTGTGTCGAAGGGCCTGGGAGCACGACGTGCAGGTGATTATCGAAGGGCCGGGGCATGTGCCGATGGACCGTATTCGCGAAAATATGGACCGGCAGGTCGAGTGGTGCCACGGTGCGCCGTTCTACACGCTCGGGCCGCTGGTGTCGGATATCGGCGCGGGTTACGACCACATCACTTCGGCCATCGGCGGGGCGATGATCGGTTGGTTCGGCACGGCGATGCTCTGTTACGTCACGACCAAGGAGCACCTGGCTTTGCCCAACCGCGACGATGTGCGCGAAGGGGTGGTGACCTATAAGCTGGCGGCCCATGCGGCGGATTTGGCGAAGGGACATCCGGCGGCCATGGCGCACGACCTGGCGATGAGTCGGGCTCGGTATGATTTCCGGTGGCTGGACCAGTTCAACCTGTCGCTCGACCCGGAACGGGCGCGGCGCATGCACCGGGAGATGGTGAAGGAGAATGCGGATTTCTGTGCGATGTGCGGTCCTCATTTCTGTGCGATGCGGATCACGAAGTCGATCGAGTAGGGGGCTTGGGGGGGGCGCAGAGTGCGGGTTTTGGTGGGTTTTTCTCTCCCGGATGGCCAGTAAGACGCCCTTTGGGCGCGCCCCCGCGGCGGAAGCGGAGCCCGGCCGGCTTGAGGCCAGTTCTCTCAAACCACCGCGCGCCACGCCTTAGGAGGAAATCAAACCGATAAACGAAGAGTTTATCGGAAATGATTTCCCCATGCGCGCGGTCAATGACCATTGGGCGGGGTAGGGCGCTTGAGAATTGGGCTGCAGACAGAGAAATTGCGACCCTATGGGTCGCGCGAGTCGCCGCCATCCCCCGCGGCGCGGTGCCGCTCGGCACTCGAGGGCTGGGCTTTTCTTTCCAAAGCTTCTGCTGGCGGCGGCCCGCTGGAGCTTTCGGGTGCCGAGCGGCACCGGCTCACGAGGACGAATAACTAAAAAAGGATAGGAAGATGAAACCGACGATACGATTGACCCGGGAGTTTGCGTTCGAGATGGCGCATGCCTTGGAGGGGTATGACGGGATGTGCCGGCACGTGCATGGGCACTCCTATCGGTTGTTCGTGACCGTGAGCGGGAGTCCGTGCGACGATCCGCAGAGCCCGAAGTACGGCATGGTGATGGACTTCGGCGAGCTGAAGCGGATTGTCAACCGGTTGATCGTCGACCGCTACGACCACGCTTTCGTGTTGCGACGGACGCCCGAGAATGCCGCGCTGCTGGAGCGGCTTCGCGACCGTTGGGAGCGGGTCTGCCTGGTCGACTACCAGCCCACCTGCGAGCAGATGCTCGCCCGGTGGGCGCCGCAGATCGCCGAACAACTGCCCGCGGGGGTTCGGCTGGCCGAGGTGCGCCTCTACGAAACCGCCAAATCCTACGCCACGTGGCGGGCCGAGGATAACCGGTAGGCGGGGGAGGCGACCGGTCGCGGGGTAGACCGAAAGAAAAGAGCCCGTATCATCGGGTGATTCATAGAGAGATTTATTACGAGGATGGAGAAACTCTTTCTGATCGACGCCTACGCGTTGATATTCCGATTTCATTACGCTTTCATCAACCGGCCGATGCGGAATGCGCAGGGGTTGAATACCTCGGCGATTTTCGGGTTTGCCAAGTTCCTGAACGAGCTGATGGTGCGCGAACAGCCCAAGTACCTGGGGGTGGCTTTCGATCCCCCGGGTGGTTCGTTTCGTCGAGAGCTGTTTCCGGACTACAAGGCCAACCGGGATGCCACGCCGGAGGACATTATCGCCGCCGTGCCGCACATCAAGGCGATATTGGAGGCGATGCGGATTCCGGTCCTGGAGGTGGCCGGCTACGAGGCCGACGACGTCATCGGCACCTTGTCCTACAAGGCCTCGTGCTGCGGCGAGTATGACGTCTATATGGTCACCCCCGACAAGGACTACGGACAGCTCATCAAAGAGAACGTCAGCATGTACAAACCCGCCAAGGGGGGCGAGGGGATCGACATCGTGGGGTTGGATAAGGTGTGCGAGAACTACGGGATTGCCGATCCGCGGCAGGTGATCGATATCCTGGCCCTGTGGGGCGACGCTTCGGACAACATCCCCGGAGTGCCGGGCGTGGGCGAAAAGGGGGCGCGGAAACTGGTGGCCGAATGGGGCGACGTCGAGGCGATCATTGCCAACGCCGATGCGCTGACCCCGAAACTCCGGGCGTCGGTGCTCGACAACCAGGAGCAGCTCCGGTTGTCGAAAGTCTTGGCCACCATCAAGTTGGATGTGCCGATCGAGTTCGACCCCGAGGCCCTGCGGATCGAGGAACCGGACTATGCTGCGCTGCGGAGCATCTATATCGAACACGGGTTCAACCTCCTGTTGCGGGACATCGACAGTCGGTTGTTCCACAGCAGCGCGCTGAATGCCACTACGCTGCCTCCGCTCAGCAAGAAACCCGGCAAACCGAAACCCTATTCGCAGCTCGTGGGGCAGATGTCGCTCTTCGACGCAGCCGGCGAACAGGGAGCGGCGTTGCCGGAGTTGACGGTTCCGCCCACGCCTCAGCCGGCGGCCGATGAAGCACAGGCCGGGTATGCCACGATTCTGACCACGGAACACGACTACCGAACCGTCGATACCGATGAGCAGTTGGCCGCGCTGGTCGAGCGGTTGGGAGGTGTCGACCGCTTTTGTTTCGACACCGAGACCTCCGGCATCGACCCCCTGCAGTCGGACCTGGTGGGACTTTCGTTTGCCGTCGAACCGCACGAGGCCTGGTGGGTGCCCACGCCGACGGCCGAACGGCGGGCAAGCGTCCTGGCGGCCTTGAGGCCGCTGTTCGAGGAGGAGCGGATCGGAAAAATCGGCCAGAACATCAAGTTCGATATGCTGGTGTTGCGCCATGCGGCGGGGATCGAGGTGCGGGGCGAGCTCTACGACACGATGATCGTCCACTACCTCCTCGACCCGGAGGCGCGCCACGGCATGGATTTTCTGGCCCGGAGTTTCTTGAGTTACGATCCGGTGCCGATCGAGGCGCTGATCGGTCGGGGCGCGAAACAGATCTCGATGGCACAGGCCGATCCGTCGGCCGTGGCGGAGTATGCGGCCGAGGACGCCGACATTACGCTGCAACTCTACGGCCGGTTGTGGCCGCTGCTGGAGGAGACCGGTCAGACGGAGCTCTACCGGCGGATCGAAGCGCCGTTGATTCCGGTTCTGGCGCGGATGGAGTTCGCCGGGGTCTTCGTGGACCGCGAGATCCTGGGCGAGTCGGGGGCGGCGCTCACCGTCGAAGCGGCCAGGCTCGAGGCCGAGATACGCGAGATGACCGGGGCGCCGGAACTGAACGTCAACTCGGCCAAACAGCTGGGCGACGTGCTGTTCGGGACGCTCCGCATCGACCCCAAGCCCAAGAAGACCCGCACCGGGCAGTTCCGGACCGACGAGGAGTACCTCCAGTCGCTCTCGGACAAACATCCGGTCATTGATAAGATTCTGGAATACAGGGGGCTGAAAAAACTTCTGTCGACCTATATCGAGGCCCTTCCGCAGCTGATCCACCCGGCCACCGGGCGCATCCACACGTCGTTCAATCAGGCGGTGACGGCCACCGGGCGGCTCAGCTCGACCAACCCCAATCTGCAGAACATCCCGATTCGCGACGCAGCGGGCCGCGAGATCCGCAAGGCTTTCACGGCTCCGGACCACGATCATGTGATCGTGTCGGCCGACTACTCGCAGGTCGAACTGCGCATCATGGCCCATCTGTCGGGCGACGAGGCGTTGCAACAGGCCTTCCGTGACGGTGAGGACATCCATACGGCCACGGCGGCCCGGGTGTTCGGCGTGTCGCTCGACGAGGTGACACGCGAGCAGCGCAGACGGGCAAAAACAGCCAATTTCGGCATCATCTACGGCATCTCGGCGTTCGGCCTCGCGACACGTCTGCGCATCCCGCGGCCCGAGGCCAAGTCCCTGATCGACGGATACTTCACCCACTATCCGGGGGTCAAAGCCTACATGGATCGCGTGGTGGCCGAGGCGCGTGAGAGAGGCTATGTCGAGACGATCTTCGGACGCAGACGCTACCTGCGCGACATCCGGTCGGACAACTCGATGACCCGATCGCTCGCCGAACGAAACGCCATCAATGCTCCGATCCAGGGTAGTGCGGCCGATATCATGAAGATTGCGATGATCGAGGTCGACCGCCTGCTCCGACAACGGGGCAGCGCGGCTCGAATCGTCCTCCAGGTCCACGACGAACTGGTCCTCGAAGTCCCGCAGACCGAGGTGACGGCCATCACCGCGCTTGTCTCGGAGGCGATGGCCGCAGCGGCCGCACTCGCGGTCCCGCTCCTGGTCGAAGCACAGGCCGGTACCAGCTGGCTCGATGCCCACTAAACCTGCTCTGCCTCGGCTGATTTGTAATCGTTCTTAGTGCAGGAGGGTACCGTTCTTTATTACTCTCGCTTCTCTCGTTCTGCTTTCGTATAGTTTGCCAGCCGTTCATTGGCTACGAGCTGGGACTGCCGCTTTTTGTAAAAAGCGGCACCAAAAACTTTTGAGCTAGCATACGCTACGCCTTAAGCTCCGCAGTCCTTAAGGTATGGGTGGGTTTCTTTTAGGCGCGCTATGAGTTTTAGCTCGCAGAAAAGCGCGCCCAAAAAGAGACCCCACCCATAAACACAGGCTGACACGGCCAAAGCATCCCGCAGGGATGCGCTCGGAAGTTTTTTTTGTTCTTTTTGTTCACAAAAAGAACAGTACCCTCCCGTAGCTAAAGACCGCTTGCATATTATGCCGAGGCAATGCGAGGAAAGCGAAGTTAGTAAGAACAGTTCTATCCAGTTCACCAAATACAGTTTGCAAACTACGCGAAAGCAAAACAGTTAGTGGAGGGTGAGGAGTTGGTATTTGGCGAGTTTCACGCGGTAGTCCGTGGTTGCCTCGGTCCATTGGTCGTGGCTTTGTTGGAGGAGCGTTTGGGCGTCGAGCAGGTCGCTCAGCGCGGCCGTACCGGCGCGGAAGTACTCCTCGTTCAGACGCAAGTTCTCGGAGGCCGAGGCGATGGAGCGTTCGGAGAGTTGCACCTGGGCATAGGCCTCCTGGAGTTCGTTCCAGCACTGCGAGATTTCGACCTCCATGAGCTCGACGGCTTGTCGGCGTTCGTTTTCGGCCTGTTGCCGTTTGAGCTGTTCGCGCCGCACCGCGTGCGAGCCGCCCCACCAACCCGTGATCGGCACCGAGACGCTGGCGAAGAGCATTCCGAAGTCGTTGCTCTGCCCTGTGAGGTCGTGGTACAGGTAGCCCGCACCGACCCCTACCGTCGGCATGTTCTTGCCGCGCGTCATGCGGATCTGCTGGCGTGAGGCTTCGACCTGCCGGTCCAGCAGCCGGGCTTCGGGCCGGGCTTCGGCCGCCGCGGCCGGGTCCGTGTACCACCCTTCCGGCGAATCGATCGGGCCGATCTCGCCGGCCTCGATGTCGAACGGCTCCGTCAGCGGGGCGCCCACGTACTGGGCCAGCAGCAGGAGCGACACCCGGATCCCGTTGTCGACCTTCAGCCGTGAACCGGCCAGCTCCTGCTGCCGCAGCTCCACCCGCAGGAGGTCGTTGCGTGTGGCGATCCCCGCCCGAACAGCCGCTTCGACGTCACTCCGGATCCGGGCCACCTGTCGGTCGGCCGCGTCGAGCGTTCGGAGCTTTCCGCGCAAGGCCACTACCTGCCAGAAGTAGCGTTCCACGGTCTCCGTCACCTCGCGTTCCGAGACCCGGAGTTTCAGCCCGCCGGCCTCTTCGCCGATCCGGGCCAGACGGTTGCCCACCGCCACTTGTCGACCCGCAAAAACCGGCTGAAAGGCCGTCACACCGCCCATCAGGCCGTTTTTCATCATCCCGATCCCGAGCGGCGGAAGCTGCAGCCCCGGGATCGGCAGTTCGATCGGCACCGAGAGCTTCAACATGTCGTGGCTGGCCGTAAAAGCCATCCCCGCCGCGCTCACTGTCGGAAAGTAGTGCGTAAAAGCCTCTCGCCGGGTCTGTGTCGCCGCCTCGAGCGCCAACCGGCCGTTTTTCATCTTCGTGTTGTTCTCCAGCGCCAACGTCCGGCACTCTTCCAACGTATATCTCCCGGCGACGGTCGCTTCCTGCGCCGCCGCGCTTCCCGTGGCGGCCGCTGCTGCCACGAGGAGCCAAAAACTACGCTTCATAAGGCTTCTTTTTGAACTTGACGTTTCCGAAAATCTTCCAGTAGGTGACCGGTAGCACCGTCACCACCAGCACCATCGACACCACCGTCCCGAAACAGATCACGATCCCCATCGGGGTCCAGAGCGAGCTCCGGCTGATAATCATCGGCACCACCCCGACGGCCGTCGTAGCCGACGTGAGGAAGATCGGCAGCATCCTCCGACGTCCCGCATCGTAGGCCGCTTCACGTGCCGGAAGCCTTTTTTTGAGTCTCAGGTCCTCGGCGTGCTGGAACATGATGATCGCGTTGCGGACGATGATCCCCATCAGGCTAATCAGCCCCAGGACGCAGGTCAAGCCGAATTCCGTGTCGGTGAGCCACAGTCCCAGCGCGGCCCCCAGCAGACAGAGCGAAATCGACACCAAGGCCACCACCGAGATGCTGACTTTCTTGAAGTTCATCAACAGGAAGAGGAAGATGATGAACGCCGCGGCCGAGATGCCGCTGACGATCGGTCCCGTGATTTCGGCATCGCTCTCGACCGCACCGCCGTATTCGAGTTCGACTCCCTCGGGGAGAGTCTGTGCCTCGACCAGTCGCCGGACCTGTTTGAAAGCTTCTCCCTCGTTGTATCCGCGCCGGACGTCGGCCATCACGCTCAGGGTGCGCACGCCGTTTCGGCGGACGATCTGTCCCTGGCTCCAGGCCGGTTCGACCGTCGCGACTTGTCGCAGCGGCACCGAAACGCCCGGTACGGCCGTGGCGATATACCGGTCGCCGATCCCCGCCGGCGAGGCGTCGCGGTCGGTTCCCTCGGCCCGCAGCACTACCGAGATCGGATAGTCGCCCTCCCAGAGAGTCCCCGCCGGGAAGCCCGAGTAGCAAGCCGCCAACTCCGTCTGTGCTACCATGCGGTCGATTCCCAACCGGGCCGATTCCGCCGGGTCGAGCCGCACGCGGACCGTCGCCAACGGCTCCTCGTAGTTGGTGTGCACCCACACCAGCTCGCCCATCTCCCGCATGCCGGCCATCAGCGTGTCGGCCGCCCGCTTCAGGTCGGCGATCTCCTCGCCCCGGAACCGCACCTCGATGGGTGTCGCGAGGTTCTGGTAGTCGAGCTGCTTGAACTTCACGTAAGCGTCCGGAAACCGGTCCGCCCAGCTGTTCGCATACTTGTCCAGCAGCCCCCGCGTCGCCTCGACCGACTCCGTGTTGACGATGAACTGGGCGTAGTGTTTCGACGGCAAATTCGGCGCATAAGTAGCCTGGAACCGCGGCGACGCCGTGCCGACGAACTGCGTCACGGATTTCACCCGGCTATCCCCCGCCAGCGCACGATAAACGCTGTCGGCCACCGCCTCGGTCCGCTCCAGCGACGCTCCCTGCGGCAGGAAGATCTCCACGGCCAACTGGTCGCGGTCGGCGAACGGCATCATCCGCACCTTCAGCCCCGTCATCAGCCATCCGGCCAGCACCACCGTCGCCACCCCGCCCAGGATCGTCAGCCACGGCCACCGGAAGGTCCAGTCCAGGACATGGCCGTAGCCCCGTTCCACCGTGTCGAGCATCGACCCCCGCTCGCGTTTGCGAGGCTTGCGTTGCTTGAGGCCCGTCGTGATAAGCACGTATTCCAGGAACGGAATGAAGATCATAGCCAGCACCAGCGACACCATCAGCGAGATGGTGATGGTCCACGGAAAGTCGCGCAGGAAGTCCAGAAACTGGCCGGTCATGGTCACCAGCAGCGGGAAGAAGATAATGCAGATGCAGAGCGTGGCCAGAAAGATCGACCCGAAGTAGTTCTTGGCGCTGGCCACTGCCGCATACCAGCGCGACATCCCCCGGTCCAGGTTCTCGAGATAGGCGTCCACGACGATGATCGAGTTGTCGACGATCATCCCCAGGACCATAATCAGCGCAGCCAGCGTAGCCGTGTTCAGCGGAATGTCGACCAGGTACATGATGCCGATCGAGATGAAGATGCTGATCGGGATCGAGGTGGCCGCCACCACCGCCGACCGGAACGGAAACAGGACCATCATCACCAGAATCACCACTGCGATCGACACCAGCAGGTCGCGTACGAACGACGTCACGGAGTCGTCCACCACCTTCGGCTGGTCGGCGATGCGTTCCACCTGCACGTCGTCCGGCAGCCGGGTTTCGAACTCGGCCAGCACGCGGTCCACCTCCTTGCCGTACTCGACGATGTTGTTCCCCTCGCGCATCTCCATCGAGAGGATCACCGCCCGACGGCCGTTATTGGTCACGTAGCTCTCCGGCTCGGCATACTCCCGCACGATCCGCGCCACGTCGCGCATCCGGATTAGGTGGCCCTGCGGGTCGCTGTAGACGATCTGTTCGGCGATCTCGTACTCCGAGTCGTAGACCGGCGCGAAGTGGATCGGCAGCTCCTGCCCCTCGGCGTCGACCGTTCCCCCCAGTGTGGTGAACCCCTGCGCAAAAAGCCGCGCCATCAGCGCCCGCTGGTCCAGCCCGTAAGCCGCCAGCTTGTCCGGGTCGAACCACACGGTGATCTGCTCCCGCTGAACGCCGTACCGACGCAGGTTCGACACCGATTCGATCCGACGCAACCGACCCTCCAGCTCGTCGAGGTAGCCCTCCAGCTCGCGGTAGGTCTTCTCCTCGGACTGCAGCGAGATCAGCAGGGCCGACGTGTCGCCGAAGTCGTCCTTCACCACCAGCGCCAACACCCCCGCCGGAAGCTGCATCTTGAACTCCGAGACGCCGTGTTTGATCTTCGACCACACCTCGTCGCGGTGCTGCACGTCGTCGTTCAGCTCCACCATCGTGTACACCATGCCGTTCTGCGACAGGGTGTAGGTCTTGGCCTTCTTGACCTCCTTGTACGTAAAGAGAAACTGTTCGAGCGGCTTGGCCAGCTGCTCTTCCACCTCCTCGGAGGTGGCCCCCGGGTAGACCCCCACGATCAGCCCCTGGCGGATCGTGAACGGCGGAAACTCCTGCTTGGGCATCACCACCAGCCCGTAGACCCCCAGCACCACCAGCAACCCGACGATCAGGAGCATGATCCGGTGGTAGCGCATGGCGCCCTCTATGATTCCTATTTTTCGTCTCATCGCGTTTGTTCTTCGACTTTCATCCCTTCACTGATTTTCTGGCCGCCGTCCGTCACCACCCGCTCACCATCGTCCAGCCCCTCGGTCACGACCACTCCGCCCTCGGTGAGTCCTCCGATCCGCACCGTGCGCCGCACGGCCCGTCCGTCGCGCACCCCCCACACGAACCGTTCGCCGCGGTCGTCCACCTGCACCGCCCGTGTCGGCAGGACGATCGAGCGGGCCGTCGCCACGGAGTCTCCCTCCAGCACCACGCGGCACACCATCCCCGGCATCAGCGCACCGTCCGTATTATCCAGCGGGATTCTCGCCTCATAGGTGTGCGACACCGGGTTGGCCGTCGCTCCGCGCTCCCGCACCGTCCCCTCGAACTGCCGTCCGCCCAGTGCCGCCACCGTGATCCGCGCCCGACGACCCCGCCCGATCGTCGCGATTTCGTTCTCCGGCACCGGAATCTTCACCTTCACCGTGCCGATTTTCAATAGCGTACACACCGTCTGGCCCGGCATCACATGTTCGCCGGCCTCCATCTCCCGCGCGCCGATCACCCCGCCGAACGGAGCCTGCAACCGGGCGTCGGACAAGTTTTTCCGTGCCACCTGCTCCATCGCCCGGGCCTGTTCGACCCGGGTCTGAGCCTCGATGTACTTGATCTCGGGCAGGCTCCCGTTGTCGTAGAGCTGTTGGAGGCGCCGCATGGCGTCTTCGGCCTGGGTCAGCGACGCCTGTGCCCCCTGATGGACGCTTCGGAGGTTCTGTTCGTCGAGCCGCGCCACCGTCTCGCCCCGCGCTACGCGCTGGCCCGGTGCGACCCCCACCGACAGGAGGCTCCCCTGCACCGGGAAACTCAGGGCCACGGCCGTCTCCTCCTCGACCACGCCGACATACTCGTGTCCGGACGCGGGCCTTTCTCCGCGGACGACCGTACAGGTCCGCACCGCCACCGCCTCCCGTTCGCTCGGCTGCGGCGCCGAGCCGCAACCCGTCAAAACCGACGCCCCGACGGCCACCGACCACAACGGGACGAAAATATGCGCTCTCGATTTCATGATTTTTCTCTGGTTCGTTTGATTCGTCGGTGCAAAGTTGAAGGAAAAACGCCCCCGGTTAAAGTGCCGGAGTCCGAGCGTGATGTTCTAAAAGTCGAAAATCGGAAAAATCGAACATATTGCTCGGCTAAAGCTCTATCTTTGCCTTCGAAGCAACGTATTCAAGAACAATGTCCGAACTGACCAGCATTACGATTTCCCAGCTCCGCGAGGCCGCCGGCTACCGCGACGGAGGAGACGACGACATCATGATTGTCTCCTCGGACCGATCCACCGCCTGGGGGCTCCTCCGCTACCCGTGTCGCCTGAAGGCGATGGTGATCGGCCTCTGCACCGCCGGAGAGGGCCGCGCGACGATCAACCTCAAGGAATACAAAGTGGTGCCGGAGACGGTGGTGGCCAACCTGCCGGAGAACATCATCCGGATCGACGGCGTGAGCGACGATTTCCAGGGGCACATCCTGGTCGTCTCGCAGGACTTCCTCCGCGAGGCCCAAATCGACCTTAAGAACATGATACCGCTCTACATCCACCTCAAAAACCATCCGGCCAGCACCCTCTCGGTCGAAGCGGCCCGCCGGTTGACCGAGTTCTACGGCCTGATACGCGAGTGCATCGAGGACACCGGAAGTCTCTTCCGGACCGAGATCGTCCGCGGGCTGGTGCGCGCCTTTCTCTACAAGTGCTGCGACCAGCTCAGCAACCTCCCTGCGGCCGAAGAGCGTTCGGTCAAGAGCCGCGGCGAAGCCCTCTTCCTGCGCTTCATCGAGTTGCTGACAATCCACCACAAACGCGAACGGAGCGTCGGTTTCTATGCCGAACGCATGCACATCACACCGAAATACATGTCCTCGCTCATGCGCCGACTCACCGGACGATCCGCCGCCGAGTGGATCGACGAATACGTCATCCTCGAGGCCAAAACGCTCCTCAAATACTCCGGCCTCAGCATCCAGGAGGTGGCCTACGAACTCAACTTCTCCACCCAATCCTTCTTCGGAAAGTACTTCAAACAGCACACCGGCATGTCGCCCGGCCAGTACAAAATGCAGTAAGCCCCTCCGGAGCCTCCGCCCACCGCCGTGAGGGCGGAGGCGGGCTCTCGAAGGAGATTGCCGATCAGCTACTCATCAGCGTCCACACGGTCAACACGCACCGGCAGCGGATCTTGAAAAAGCTGCAGGTGGACAATTCGATGGAGGCGATTCGCTACGCCTCGGCGCGCGGGCTGTTGGATTGACCGGCCTCTTGTCGGATTGTCTGCGTCGTCCCTTTGGAGACGCCTGCTCTCTCTCCTTTTCCTCCGTTGAGGGAGGCCCGGCCCAAAACGAAAGGGTCGATCGTACATACAAGATGTAGGATCGACTTTCCGAAAGTACCCGGCGCCGGAGGGCGTCCCCTTGCTTGGGCTGCATGGAAAAGGTGGGGGAGATAAAATATTCCCTCTTTTATTCCCTCTAAAAATAGAAAAGGTTGTTAATCATGTGATTAACAACCTTTTTCGTACCCGGAGCCGGGATCGAACCGGCACGGATTGCTCCATTGGTGTTTGAGACCAACGCGTCTACCAATTCCGCCATCCGGGCAACTGATTCTCCGTCCGCATCGCTCGCCGAACGAAGAAAAAAGATGTCTCCTTAAAAAGGAAAAGAAAACAGACGCGCCTAAAGCGCATTGACCTTCAGCTGCAACGAGCTTTTCAAGTTCGCCGCCTTGTTATCATGAATGATATTCTTCTTGGCCAACTTATCGAGCATCGCCACCACCTTCGGCAACAAAGCCTCAGCCGCCGCCTTGTCCGTAGTGTTCCGCAACGCTTTCACCGCATTCCGCGCCGTTTTGTGGTAGTATTTATTGTGTACCCGCCGCGTTTCGGTCTGACGAATCCGTTTTTTCGATGACTTGTGATTTGCCATTATGCTGTGTATTTTACTATTTCGTAGCCCCTAGGGGAATCGAACCCCTCTTCCAAGAATGAAAATCTTGTGTCCTAACCGATAGACGAAAGGGCCATCCTTTCGGCGTATTCGCTCCGTCGCCCGGTTGCGCGTGTTCCGAATACGGATTGCAAAGGTAAGCACTCTTTTTTATTCCACCAAATTTTTGCGGTTCTTTTTACGAAGAAAAACAGACGCGCGCACAAGACTCCTGCGCGCTGAGCGTCAACCGGATCAACGGGTCAGCTCCTCTTCAGCGCGGATGAACCGCTCGAAATCGAAGCGGGCCAAAATCGCCTCCATCTGTTCGTTCACCCGGTCCAGGCACAAGTTGCCGATACTCCCCGCATGGGTATGGTGCACCTCCCGCTCCGGCCGATAGGTGCCGTTTTCGATGGCCAGCCCCACCTGCCGATACGCCTCCCGGAACGGAACCCCGCTCAGCGCCAGTCGGTTCACCACCTCGACGCTGAACAGGTAGTCGTACTTCGGATCCGAAAGGATATCCCGCTTCACCTCGATATGCCGCAGCATGTAGTCCGCCATCCCGACGCACTCTTTCAAGGTCTGAATCGCCGGGAAAAGCACCTCTTTCAACAGCTGCAGGTCCCGGAAATAGCCCGTCGGCAGGTTGGTGGTCATCATCGAAATTTCGTTCGGCAAGGCCATCAGCCGGTTGCACTTGCTCCGCAGCAGCTCCCAGACGTCCGGATTTTTCTTGTGCGGCATGATGCTCGATCCGGTGGTCAGTTCCGGCGGATAGGCGATGAAGGCGAAGTTCTGCGACAGGAACAGGCAATTGTCCGTCGCCAGCTTATTGAGCGTCGCCGCCACCGCCGACATCGCCTGGGCCAGCACCCGTTCGGTTTTGCCGCGCCCCATCTGGGCATAGACCACGTTATAGGCCATCGAGTCGAACCCCAACAGCCGGGTGGTCATCTCCCGGTCGAGCGGGAACGACGACCCGTAGCCCGCCGCCGATCCCAGCGGATTCCGGTTGCAGATCCGATAGGCAGCCTCCATCATCGCCAGGTCGTCCGTCAGCCCCTCGGCGAACGCACCGAACCAAAGTCCGAAGCTACTTGGCATGGCGATCTGCAAGTGAGTGTATCCCGGCATCAGCACCTCCCGATGTTGCTCGGCCAGCCCCTGCAGCGTGTCGAACAGGCACTTGACGCCGGTCACGATCCGATAGATCTCCTGCCGCAGGTAAATCCGGAGGTCCACCAGCACCTGGTCGTTCCGCGACCGCCCGCTGTGGATCTTCTTGCCGGTGGCTCCGATCCGCCGCGTGAGCAGCAGCTCGACTTGCGAGTGGATATCCTCCACATCCTCCTCGATCCGGAAATCGCCGGCCTCCATCTCCTTATATATGGACTTCAACTCGCGCTGTACATCGGCCAGCTCCTCTTCGGTCAGCAGACCGATCGAAGCCAGCATCCGGGTGTGTGCCAACGAGCCGAGTACATCGGCTTCGGCCAAATACAGGTCCATTTCGCGGTCCCGGCCGACCGTGAACCGATCCACTTCCGCGGTGGCACAGCTACTCTTCTGCCAAAGTTTCATTGTTCTCGTTCTATGATTAATTATAGTAAGTGTCGTACGGTTGCAGCGAACGTACACTGCGCGTTTTGCCGGTGTTTGCCGGTGTCGTCAGGGGAGGGTAGTGATAGCGAGCACTTTTGCGGAGTGCAGTTGTTCTGCTTACCGCCCGCTTACGAACCATCAACAGAGAAAATTCGGCCCGTCGCCCACCCCCCTGAGGCTGCTTTGCGGCCTGGGCGACTGGGCCGCGCGATGCAAAGCATCGCGAAGAGCTTTGAACAAATTCTCAGCCCTAACTAAACTCGGGCGGGATCTCACTATGACGGGCCGGAGCTTCGCCCCGCGAAGGCCCGCTTTTTCTCGCTTACGCTCGAGCGGACCTCGCAAGCTCCGACCCAAAAAACTGCCAGCCACCTTTCTCCGCACACTGCCGCTCAATTCCCGGGCCCAACCCGAGAAAATAGCTCCGCCCCACAGTCATTGTCCGCGCGCCTTGGCGATTCATTCTATTTTGCAATTAGCAAAATAGTTGAATCGCTCTTAAGGCGTGGCGCGCGGTGCCGCTCGGCACGCGAACCGGGCTGTGTCTACCCTAACAAAGGCCCGCGCCGTGACGCGAACGCGTCCGCCGCGGAGGCGGTGCCTCCCGGCACGCGGTATGGGCCATCCGGGCGAGAAAATCCACCCAAACCGCATCACATAGGCCCCGCTCACTTCTTCCGCGACCGCGACCGGCCGCCGCGTCTCTTCCGCGACGAGCAGCCTCCGCCACCTCCCTGCGCCGCCCGACGAGCCTCCCGGGCCGAAGCCCCCAGGCCATCGGCCGAGGCAGACGGCTCCGGCAACCGGTCCAACTGACGCGTGTGGAAGTCGATCATCCCCACCATCTCGAAGTCCAGCTGCTTGCGACTCAGGTCCGCCCGCTTGATCCGGATTCGAACCTCGTCACCCAACGTGAACCGACGACCGCTCGTGTGTCCCACCACCGCATAGTTCTCCGAGTCGAACGCATAGTAGTCGTCCGCCATATCCCGCAGGGCCACCATCCCTTCAATCTTGTTCTCGGTCAGCTCCACATAAATCCCCCAGTCCGTCACCCCGCTGATCGAACCGTCGAACTCCTGGCCTAACTTGTCTTCCATGAATTCGACCATCTTGTATTTGATCGAAGCCCGTTCGGCCTCCGTGGCGCGAATCTCCATCGCCGTCGAGTGGTCGCACAGTTTTTCGTACGCCTCCCGGTCTTCCGACCGGCCGCCGTCCAGGTAGTGTTGCAACAGCCGATGGACCATCATGTCCGGATAGCGACGAATCGGCGAGGTGAAGTGCGTATAGTAGTCGAATGCCAAACCATAGTGACCGATATTGGTGGTCGAGTAGACCGCCTTGGCCATCGACCGGATGGCGAGGGTCGAGATGAGGTTCTGTTCTTTCTTCCCTTTGACCGCCGTCAGCAGACGCGTCATCTCCTTGGCCACCGCCTTTCCCTTTTCGGCCTTGAACTCGTAGCCGAACCGCGTGATGAAGGATTTGAAATTGGCCAGCTTCTCTTCGTTCGGTTTGTCGTGGATCCGGTAGACGAAAGTCCGTTCGGTCTGTTGTCCCGGCCGTTTGCGCCCGATGAATTCGGCCACCTTGCGGTTGGCCAGCAGCATGAACTCTTCGATCAGCTGGTTCGAGTCCTTGATCTCTTTGAAGTAAACGCTCAGCGGTTTTCCGTGTTCGTCCAGCACGAATTTCGCTTCGTCCCGTTCGAAACCGATCGATCCGTTGCGGAACCGGGCTTCGCGCAGTTTCTTGGCCAGCCGGTCGAGCGTCAGCACCTCGTCGCGCAACGGTTCGTTCTGTGCCTCGGTCCGCCCCTCGATCACCGCTTGCGCCTCTTCGTACGTAAACCGCCGGTCGGACAGGATCACCGCCCGTCCGAACCACTCGTTCTGCACCTGCGCCTCGTCGTCCAGCTCGAAAACGGCCGAAAAAGTCAGCTTCTCCTCGTTAGGTCTCAGCGAGCAGAGGTCGTTCGAGAGCTTCTCGGGCAGCATCGGCACGGTGCGGTCCACCAGATAAACGCTCGTGGCCCGGTTCACCGCCTCCGCGTCGATCTCGTCGCCCGGCCGCACGTAGTGCGTCACGTCCGCGATATGTACCCCGATCTCCCAGTTCCCCGAGTCGAGCCGCCGGATCGAGAGGGCGTCGTCGAAGTCCTTCGCATCGGCCGGGTCGATCGTGAAAGTCGAGATCCCCCGCATGTCGCGCCGCTTCTTGACCTCGGCCGGCGTAATGCCCGCGTCGATCCGGTCGGCCGCCGCCTCCAGCTCCCCCGGAAAATGGTACGGCAGGTCGTATTCCGCCAGGATCGCGTGCATCTCGGTGTTGTTGTCCCCCGAGTTCCCCAGTACGTCGACCACCTCGCCGGTCGGATTCTTCGACGTCTCCGGCCACTCCGTGATCCGGACGATCACCTTTTGCCCGTTCTCCGCTCCGTTCACCGCCCGCAGCGGCACGAAAATGTCGACCGGCATGGTCCGCGAGTCGATCGTCACGAAAGCGTACTTCTCCGAAATCTCGATCCGTCCCACAAAGGTCCGTTTGCCCTGTTCCAGCGTCTCGACCACCTCGCCTTCGACCCGTCCGTCGCGCCGCCGCCCGATAATGGCCACCCGCACCCGGTCGCCGTGCATCGCATGGTGGGTGTTGCGCGGTTCGACGATCATGTCTTTCTCGCCCTCCACCGCATCGTCAGCGATGATATAAGCCATTCCGCTGGCCGTCATGTCGACGCGTCCGGTGCGGGTCGGCAGCTGCTTGCGCACCAGCCGGTACTGGCCCGAGCCGACCCGTTCGAAAACCCCCTCCGCAGCCATCGCCCGCATCAGGTCGTGGACCATCTTCCGGCCGTCGTTCCCCTGGATGCCGATCTGTTTGGCGGCCATCTTCGAGTCGTAGATCCGCGACGGGTGGTCGCTGAACGCCTCGAACAGCATCCGTTTGATCTCCCGCACCGCCACCTCCGGGATATTCGGGCGCGCTTCGCCCCCCGTGCCGGAAGTCGTGGCGGTCGGTTTGCCCTTCGGCGTCCGGTTGGTCCGCTGAGCCTTCGATGTCTTATTCGCCGTCTGGTTCGGCGCCTTGGAAGCCGGTTTCTGTTTTTTGTTTTCCCGGCTCTGTTTCGTCGTGTTCTCCGCCGCCGGAACGGTCGCCGTCCGCTTCGTCTGCTGCTGCTGCTGCTCGGTCTGTTGTGCCGCGCCGCGCCGTCCCGTCAATAGTTTTTTCAGTCTCTTGAACATCTATTCTCCCTAAAATTATACGCCTCAAAGATAGTGATTTATTCGGCGTTATTCCCTCCGGAACGCCGGCGGTCGGCGAATTTCAAGAAAAAAGACCGATTTTTTATCGATTTGTGCGTAAGATTCACTATTTTTGCACCCAATCACATTTACCTTTTAATTTCACAAACCATGGAAAACACTACTAATGGTAAATTGCAGGAGATGATCAAATACTGCAAGATGTACTTGGCTAACTGGAAGACCTTCTCGGGCCGTTCGCGCCGGAGCGAGTTCTGGTGGCCGATGCTGGCGATCGTAATCATCTCGACGGTGCTGAACATTGTGACGGTAATCTTGTCGTTCATTCCGGTGGTAGGGACGATTTTGGGCTACGTGGGGATGCTGTTCAACTTGGCTATCATTGTGCCGACTTTGGCGGTGGGTGCACGGCGCATGCACGACATCGGACGGGGTTTCGGCTGGTACTTCGTGCCGATCTACAACCTGATCCTGGCGCTCCAGGACAGCGAACCGGGCGAAAACCGTTTCGGTGCTAATCCGAAGGAAAACGCCAACGCTTAATTCCAAATCCCTCTTCACGGGGGGGCCGGTGAGGTCGCGGCGAGGGGGCAAGAGTTCCTCTTCGCCGAGCGGCGGCCGGACAGTTTCGATACGCCTCCGCGGGACCGAAAAATCTTTTTCGGACGCGGGGGCGTATTGCGTTTTCAGGTTTCGTTTATAATATCTATTTTTGGGCGGTCGAAAAGCGGTTTTTCTCTAAACACCGAATACTGGCATGAAACTTTGCAGGCGGGCCCAGGAGCTCGCAGCTTACCGGGGCACAGTCGGATTCGTGCCCACCATGGGGGCCCTCCACGAGGGACACCTCTCGCTGGTCCGGGCGTGTCGCAGCGCGTGCGACACCACGGTCGTCAGCATCTTTGTCAATCCCACCCAATTCAACGACCCCAAGGACCTCGAAAACTATCCCAGGACCGAAGAAGCAGACTTGGCCCTCCTCGAAGAGCAGGGGGTCGACTTCGTCTTCGCTCCTGCGGTCGACGAGATCTATCCGACGCCCGATACCCGTGTCTTCGACTTCGGGGGGCTCGACCGGGTCATGGAGGGAGAACACAGACCCGGACACTTCAACGGGGTGGGGCAGGTCGTGTCGCGGCTCTTCGAGATCGTCCGCCCGAACCGGGCTTTCTTCGGCGAAAAGGATTTCCAACAGTTGGCGATCATCCGCCACATGACGGCCCAGCTGGGGTTGCCGATCGAGATCGTCGGGTGTCCGATCGTGCGGGATGTCGACGGACTGGCGCGCAGTTCGCGCAACACGCTCCTCTCGCCGGAACATCGCGCTGCGGCGCCGCGCATCTATGCCGTACTGGCCGAAGCGGCGGAATCCTTGCGGGGAAAAGTCTCCGTCCCCGAGGCCAAACGAATCATCGCCCAGCGCATCGACGCCGAACCGCTCCTGAGAACCGAATACATCGAGATCGCCTCGGCCGACTCCCTGCAACCGGCTGCCGACTGGGGCCAACGCCTCGGAGAACTCCGCTGCTTTGCGGCGGTCCATGCGGGACCTGTCCGACTCATCGACAACGTCCCTTTTTAACACTTGTTCATTGCTTTTTCTCCCTAACCGATCTTTGCTAAAAGGAGGGTACTGTACCTTTTCTGAAGAAAAGGTACCCAAAAGACTTTCAGCTAGCATACGCTATGTCTTAGGCTCCGCAATCCTCAGAGTTGTGGGTGGGGTTCTTTTAGGCGCGCTTCATGCGAACTAAAACTCATAGCGCGCCCAAAAAGAATCCCCACCCAAAGCACGAGGCTGACACGGCCAAAGCATCCCAACGGGATGCGTTCTAAAGTTTTTTTGGTTCTTTTTGTTCACAAAAAGAACAGTTCCGGCCCTTTTCTCAAAAGAGCAGTTAGAGAAAAGAGCAAGGAATCAACTATTAAAAGAATAAGATGCAGATAGAAGTATTGAAGTCGAAGATCCACCGGGCGTGTGTGACCGAGGCCAATTTGGACTATGTCGGGAGCATCACGATCGACCGGGCGTTGATGGATGCGGCCAACCTGATCCCGGGTGAGAAGGTGCAGGTGGTGGACAACAACAACGGCGAGCGGTTCGAGACCTATGTCATCGAAGGTCCGGCCGGGAGCGGTTGTATTTGTGTGAACGGCGCGGCGGCGCGGCGAGTGGCCGTGGGGGATGTGGTCATCGTCATGTCGTACGCCTTGATGGACTTCGAGGAGGCCAAAGGGTTTCGGCCGAGTGTCGTTTTTCCGGACACGGCGACCAACCGGCTGATTCCGTAGTCTCTGGCTCCAGCTGCTAACCGAACAGAGAGATCGAACAAAACAAAGAATAGAAAAAATGAAGAGGATACTCATCGTCGGAGCCGGCGGACAGATCGGATCCGAACTGACCACCCACCTGCGGGGGATTTACGGGCAGCACAACGTCCTGGCGGCGGACATCCATGGCGACCGCGAGGACAACGACTTCGTGCAGCTCGATGCACTGGATGCGGAGGCGATGGCGCGGACCGTGCGCGAGAACCGCATCGACACGATTTTCAACCTCGTGGCGCTGCTCTCGGCCACCGGAGAGGCCAATCCGCAGAAGGCATGGCGGGTGAACATGGGGGCGTTGATGAATGCCCTGGAGGTGGCCCGGGAATATCGGTGTGCGGTGTTCACGCCCAGTTCGATCGGCGCTTTCGGGCCGGATGCGCCGAAGGATCTCACGCCGCAGGATACGCCCATGCACCCGACGACGATCTACGGCGTGTGCAAGGTGACCGGCGAGTTGTTGAGCAACTACTACTTCCAGCGGTTCGGGGTCGACGCGCGGAGCGTGCGGCTGCCGGGGGTGATCTCCTCGCAGGCGCTGCCCGGCGGGGGGACGACCGATTATGCCGTCGAGATCTTCTATGCCGCCTTGAAAGGGGAGCGCTTTGTGTGTCCGGTGCCGCACGACCGGTTTATGGACATGATCTACATGCCCGACGTGCTGAACGCCATGGTACAACTCATGGAAGCCGATCCGTCGCGGCTGGTGCACCGCAACGGGTATAACGTCGCCTCGATGAGCTTCTCGCCGGAGATCATCTGTGCCGAAATCAGGAAGCATATCCCGGCGTTCGAGATGACCTACGAGATCGACCCGGTCAAAGACGCCATCTCGGACGGCTGGCCGAACCTCATGGACGACTCCGTGGCACGGGCCGAGTGGGATTGGGCGCCGAAGTGGAACTTGCAGGATATGACCGTCGATATGTTGCGTGTGCTGGGCGAACGGCTCGGGAAATAGACCGTTGCCATACGACTCGGATTCTTGCAGGGGATACGATTGATGCGGCCCGCTCCGAACCTCGGTTCGGAGCGGGCCTTTTTTGGGCCCTTTGGGGCGGAGCAGGAGCCGCGCGACGCGTTTCCGAAAGCCCCTCTCCGCGGCGTCTAACGGGCCACGGAGGTGCGGATGCGCGGGTCGGCGGTCCGAATCCGGGCGGCGATTGCCTCCATCTCGTCGAACGACACCTTCTGCAGATCGTCGGCCGGGGTGTTGCGGTCGATGGTGTAGAGCATCACCTCGGCCGGGCCGATCTCACGGAGCGCCGACAGGTAGGCCGACATCTCTTCCGGCGTCGTGTTGTCGATCCGGTGGCCGTGGCAGGTGCCGCGCAGGAACATCGTCTGGATCACCAATCGACCCTCGAAGAGGCGCAGGAGGTCGATGATCTCGGCCACCGTCCGCGTGTTTTGCGGCTGGTTGATGCGGCGCATCGTCAGGTCGATGGCCGAGTCGAACTTCAGGATGTTCCGGTCCACGCGGCCGAGAGCCCGACGAATCGCCTCGCGGTCGATCATCGTGGCGTTGCTCAGCACCGCCACCTGCGCCGAAGGGGCCAGCCGGTCGCGAAGGGCCAGCGTCGTGTCGATCACCCGTTCGAACGCCGGATGGAGCGTCGGTTCGCCGTTGCCGGCGAAGGTGATGACGTCGGGCAGCTCGCCGGCCTCGGCCATCGCCTGCAGTCGCGCCTCGAGCGCCTCGGCCACCTGCTCGTAGGGGTTGAAACCGCCGCTCCCGTGGGCGCCGTTCCATCCGCACTCGCAGTAGATGCAGTTGAAGTTGCAGAGTTTCGAGTTCGGGGCCAGGAGGTTCACCCCCAGCGACCGACCCAGTCGGCGGCTGTGGATCGGGCCCACGATGATGCTGTCGAAAAGAAAAGTATCCATTGCGTCGTTGTTTTTGCTCGGCGAGACTCCCACCGGGTAAAGATAACAGGAATTTTCGCTACCTTTGATACGCACGGGCGAGATTTTTACTACTTAATTTATTTCCCGAATGAAACAATGGTTACTTATTTCTGCGGCCGCAGCGGTTTTGTCGGTCGGGTGCAGCAAGGACAAGACCCGGACCCTCACGCCGGAGGATTTGGCGGGGCGGTGGGCGCCGGCCGAAGTGCTGATCGACGGGCGGGTCGAACCGGTCTCGCTGGCCGAGGAGCTGAGCTACTGGGAGTTCCGGACCAACGGGACGTATGTCGAGTATGACTATTACAACAATCGGCTCTACGAATGGGAGTACACGTTGGCGGACAACGTCCTCTCGACGCCGGACGGCCCGACGATGCTGCGATGGCCGGTGACGGGCTTCACGGGCGATGCGTTTACGCTGACCGACGGTTCGTATTCGACGCGTTTCCGGCGGTCGACCAATCGGCCGATGTTATTTCTCGAGCCGTCGGTGCAGTTCGGAGCCACCGTCGCACAGATCAAACAGCAGGAACGGCGCGAATTGCTCAACGAGACGACCACCGGCTTGGGCTTCAGAGGGTCGAACGCCATTGAGCAGGCGGCGATCTACATCTTGGAAGGCGGGCGGATGACCACCTCGGGGTTGCAGCTTTCGCCGGCCACCGATCCGAAGGAGTTGGCCAATTTCCTGACCGCCAGCTATATTTTGTTGGGTGAGACGGAGCAGTTGTTGGTTTTCCGGAGTCGGGACTAAAAGTATGAAGTCATCCTTGGGATTAACCCAAACGGGATTTTGCTGGTCTTCGTGCCGGCAACGACCGGCAGCGGGTCGAAAGCCGGGGCTTTTGGGACCGAGGCCGAGACGATCGACCGGGGGCGGCAGCGGCTCGAGGCGTTCAAACGGCTGGCCGGAATCGAATAATACGGGGCGGGAACCGGCACGGCAGGGCTTTTGCGTTTGCGGACAAATGGGACCGGACGGCCCTCTTCCCTTTTTTCGAAAGGGGGGAGGGCCGTGCTCGTTTTGGCATGGAAATTGTCTCTCATCCGGGTGAGCGGGTCGCGCGACGTGGCCCGTAACGACATTAAAAAAACTATTAGACGATGAAAAAACTATTCTTATCCCTCCTGGTGGCTTCGTTGGCCGTTACGACGGCTCTGGCCCAAGATTTCACGAAACAGGAAGTCCGCGACGCCCGGCGCTCGGCTCGCCAACAGACGATGGTCCAACAGCTTACCACGGCCCTCAAAACCCATAACTTCACCTTTGCCGCTTCGCAGGCTACGCCCGAGTTCATGGGGCCGCAACAGGCGCTCAACCAGTGGAACAACTACGTCTCCGTCTATCCGGGCTACCTGGAGGTGAACCTCCCCTACACGACCGTCGCACAGAACGTGACGATGATTCCGGAACGGGTGGCCATCAACACCACCCAATTCACCTTCTGGGAAGACATGAACAATGGCTCGCAATGGACCCTCGTCTTCCAAACCGAATGGAGCGGAGTCAAATACGTCTTCCACCTGAACTATGACATGGATAACGGACGGGCTGTCTTGACCTTGGTCCCCAACCAGGGAAATACCGTGGTCTACTCCGGATCCATCCAAGCTAACTAACCCCTCTGTTCTTTGGTTACCTTCGCCTTCCTTGTGTTGCCTTGGCAATTTGCGAACCGTGTTTGGCTATAGTACGGAACTGTTCTTTTTCTGAAGAAAAAGAACCA